>DLVP01000224.1:0-1640 GCA_003445125.1 Oscillospiraceae bacterium
GATTACGGATCTCGATATTCTGATCAATGGTGTTATACGCGTAAAAATACGTGACATCCGATTGCAGTTTGGGGAAATCGTGGGAATCCCGCAGACGGTTATGGAACACCGAGGACACCTTATACATATCCTCCAAATTCGACGCTTCTTCCTGAATCATCGAAGCCAGGGTAATGGTTTCATGCAGAGACATTCCCATTTCCTTCATACGTTCCGTCAGCTGAGCGGTCATCACATTTTTCTGGAAGTCACGCAGAAAACGCTTGATGACCGATTTCGGATTCTCTCCCACATAAAACTCGTGGGTATTCGGGAAAATATATCCCTCAAGACGGCAGAAAAGCAATTCATTCTGCGGAATTTCCGCTTCAAAGTCAAAGCCGTATTCGTCCCGCGCTGCTGCCAGGAAATCCGTCGCCGAGCAAACGTTGTTCTCCTCCAGAAGATTTGCCACTTCCACAATGTTCAGACCTTCGGGGAACGCCACTTTGACGGTTTCCGCCTCGGTGGACTCCGTAATCAGTTCAAGAATCACTTCGTCGTAAGACATTTTGGAATTGAGGAGATACTCTCCGGCGGGTACTTTGTCTTTTGTATAGCGCATTCCCGCATACAAGCGGAACATCGCGGCACTTTTGATAATCCCCGCTTTATCCAGGCTCGGAGCAATTGCGGACAAAGTGGTATCCTCTCCGAGATTGATCTCATAATCCTGATCGGGCTTTGCCAATCCGAACACGTCCTGTGCCGTATTGATGATGAACACGGACAAAAGACCGGAAACAGCCAGCACACAAGCAAGATACACCAGTGACATTGCGGTTTTGTGGCTTTTTTTCTGACGCCTGTCCCTTTCGATTTCTTTTTCAAGATCGATATTTCTGGTGGCAAATTCGCCGTTATCTTCATGAATCGCCGGTTGTACCAGATTCGGAATCTGCGGCGTCTCTTCTTCCTCCGGTTGAAATTCCTCCGGCGAAAAATCCTCATCAAGCTCTTCATCGGTGATATTGATTTTAAAATCACCGCGATGCTTGGGGACAAACTCTTCTGCGGAAGTCATCGGCTCCTGTTGGGAAGGTTCCTCTTTCGGAGACTCCTCTTTCGGAGGCTCCGTTTTTTTCGGTTCAGCAAGAGAGGGTTGTTCTTGCTCGATTTTCCGCAACAAATCTTCAAAATTGATGTCAGAAGGGTTGTTCTTATCGTTCATAAAATACAGCCGTCCTTTTCTGCTTAGTCATGTATTGCGTGTAAGTATTGCTCTGTGATCAGAAGATTCACCGGAATGTCGAATCTTCCGTGATGCAATCTGCGCAGTACACCGTTTTTATAACATATACCGATTTTCGGGTACATATACCCATTCAAAAAACGGTCATAATATCCTTTTCCGTATCCCAGCCGATATCCCTGTCGGTCAAACGCAAGCCCCGGCACAATACAGATGCTGCTTTTATAATTTGTCACTTTCGCACACTTTTCCGGCATCGGCTCCAACACCCCGAAGGTTCGCTTTTCCAGATCATCCATGCTTTGTATATAATAAAAATCCATAGTCGTGTTTTCAGTATTGCATCTCGGAACTGCCACTTTTTTCCCGTCCTCAAGCATCCGCAGAATCAACGCGTGTGTGTCCACTT
>DLVP01000224.1:1646-2926 GCA_003445125.1 Oscillospiraceae bacterium
GTTTTTGCCCGTCGGTACTGGTAAGTACGGAGCAGGCGCGCCGCAATGGCTTGATCGGCACTTTGTTTCTCAAGCGCAGTCAGCTGCGCACGCATTTCGCGCATTTGACTGCGTAAAACAATTTTGTACTGTTTGACATTATTCATGGGTGACCAGTGTTTTCTTTATTTTTTCTGCGGTTTCTTCCCCTTTGAGAACCGCCAAAAGCTTCAAAGCAAATTCAATGGCTACGCCCGGACCGCGGCCGGTGATGAATTTCCCATCCACGCATACCGCATCTCCGTGGCACTCGGCACCGATCAGTTTTTCTTCAAAGCCGGGATAGCAGGTTGCTTTTTTCTTGTCAAGCAGTCCTTTCTCTCCCAGAATCATCGGAGCCGCACAAATGGCAGCAACAAAGCGATTGTTTTTTACAGCGGCATCAATTGCTGCCTGCACATGACCGTCTGCCTGAAGATTCAAAGTTCCGGGCATTCCTCCCGGGAGCACAATCATATCCGCGGCTGTCGCGTCGATCCGATCGGCAGTTGTGTCGGCGAAAACCGGTATACCGTGTGCCCCGACAATCCGGCGATCTCCCACGCCGACGGTTTCGGTTTCAATCCCTGCACGGCGCAGCACGTCCACCGGCGCCAAAGCCTCCATTTCCTCAAATCCGGTTGCCAAAAATACATAAACCATTCTTCTGTTCACCTGTCTTTAATGCAATGTAATTGTTTCAATAATATAATGCGGGCGGCGTTTGGTTTCCTTATAAATTTTTCCGATGTATTCGCCGATCACGCCGAGCGACAACAGCTGGATTCCTCCGATAAGCCATATCGAAGCCATCAGGGTCGTCCAGCCCTGAACGGTCTGCCCCGCCAATTTCATAATCAACAGCACCACCAGGGAAATCAGCGATGCCAGAAAAATCAGAAAGCCGCATCCGGTAATCAAGCGAATCGGGCGAACGGAAAAGGAGGTAATTCCGTCAAAAGCAAAGGCAAGCATTTTTTTCAGCGGATATTTGCTCTTGCCAGCAAAGCGCTCATGCCGCTCATACTCTACGATATCCCATTTGAAGCCCACCAACGGCACAATGCCGCGCAAAAACAGGTTGGCTTCCGTGAATTCTTCCAGCGCATCCAACGCCCGCTTGCTCATCAAACGGTAATCCGCATGGTTATAAACGATATCCACGCCGAGAAGCTTCATGAATTTATAAAATCCCTGCGCGGTGATGCGCTTGAAGGCGGAATCGGTTTTTCTGCTGGAACGGACCCCGTAAACCACGTCGT
>DLVP01000136.1:0-340 GCA_003445125.1 Oscillospiraceae bacterium
TCAGTTCCAGCACCACTTCAAACTTCTCGCCGGGAAGTCCCGGTTTGGCAAAACGCGGAATCTGGCGAGTAGCGGTGGCAAAATGCGTATTGCCCCAGCCGCCCTTTCCGCCGCGGGCAATGATTGCCGGCTCGTCTCCCGAAAGATCCGCCAGCACGCGTCCGCTCTCCGCTTCACGCACCACGGTTCCCTTCGGCACACGGATGACCAGGTCTTCTCCCTTTTTTCCACTGCAGCGCTTGCCGCCACCGGGTTCTCCGGGTTTTGCCGCGTAGTTTTTCTTATACTTGAAATCGATCAAAGTGGAAATGTTCGTATCCGCCTGCATCACGATATTTCT
>DLVP01000136.1:368-9671 GCA_003445125.1 Oscillospiraceae bacterium
CCGTCTCCGCCGTCGGGACCGCCCGCCGCGACATATTTTTCACGGTGAAAAGACACGGCGCCGTTTCCGCCGTCACCCGCTTTTACCGCGATTCTTACTTTATCCACAAACATTCGGTTTTCCCCCGCTTTCAGTATCTGCTCAAAGTCAAAAAAAATCCCGAGGTACCTCGGGATTTTTCTTCTTATTCAGCGGTTACGATGTGTACCTTCTTGCGATCACGACCGAAACGCTCGAATTTGACCTTTCCGCTCGCTAAGGCAAACAGGGTATCGTCGGATCCGCGTCCTACGTTTTCACCCGGATGGATGTGCGTACCACGCTGACGAACCAAAATGTTGCCAGCCAGAACGAACTGTCCGTCTGCACGCTTTACTCCAAGTCTCTTGGACTCGGAATCACGACCGTTCTTCGTGGAACCCATTCCTTTTTTATGCGCGAAGAACTGCATACTGATTCTGATCATTACCGTTACACCTCCGATATTCTTATCGTTATGTTTTTCTCGAAATCTTCCGCCAACAACTGCAATTGCATATGCAGTGCGGCAATGAGTCTGCTCGCTTCGGGGCTTTTCTCGGCAACGCGAACCGCGATGCGGTTCTCGTCCACCTGCACATCAGCGGGAATCAGAAACGTCTCGGTCATCGCATTGGCAATCGTCTGCACCGCGGAAGAAACCGCCGCGCAGCAAATGTCCATGCCGTATTCGTCATATCCGGCGTGACCTTTGACCTCAAATCCCGTATAAGCACCGCTGTGCTTTTCAAACACTGCCCGAATCATTACGCGTTGATAGACTGAATCTGTACCTGCGTATAGGGCTGTCTATGTCCCTTTTTGGTCTTGGAATCCTTTTTGGATCTGTACTTGAAGACCACAATCTTCTTTCCTTTTCCGTTCTTGAGGACCTTTGCGCTTACCTTAGCGCCCGCGACAGTCGGCTCTCCGACAACGATTCCGTCGTCTTTACCGACAACCATGACCTTGTCGAAATCGACCGTGTCGTCTGCTTTCACATCGAGCTTCTCGATGAAAACGACATCGCCTTCTTCCACACGGTACTGCTTGCCGCCCGTTTCGATTACTGCGTACATTTCCGGCACCTGCCTTACTTATAAAACTCGCTGTCGCAAGGCGGAGTTCCCCCGCTTTCTGAGCCTTGCACATGCGGCAACTAAAATCATAGCACATTTTCTTACAAATGTCAAACTTTTTTTCGGGAAAACGCCGATTTTGCGCGAAAAATTTTCATTTTTCCGAAAACCGCCGTCCGATCAATGCTGATGACGGATCAAGCCGCACGCTTTGGAGACTTCCATCACGACCAGCGGCACTAAAATCAGTCCCAGACCGATCAGATAAAGTTTCCACGGAAGAACGACCAATCCGAACGCCACGCCGACCGGTGTGAACAGCACAGCGGCAACCAGCAGAAGCGACAGCAGTGCGGCGCGGTTGAGATGCGCATTCGTGAAAACGCCGATTTTGAAGAGCGAATGTTCCGAACGCATATTATACGCCTGCACAATTTGCGACAGCGACAGCACCATGAACGCCAAAGTCTGACCGCCCGACTCTCCGACCGCCGCGGCGCCGATGGCATATGCCGCCAGTGACAATAAGCCGAACATGACGCCCTGCAAAACAATCCGAAGTCCCAGTCCGTGTGCGAAAATTCCTTCGCTCTTCGGCTTCGGTTTATGCTCCATGACATCCGCTTCCACCGCCTCTCTGCCCAGGGCAATGGCAGGAAAACTGTCTGTCACGAGGTTAATCCACAAAAGCTGCATGGACAAAAGCGGGGTTTTATGCCACAGGAGCATCGCCGTAAACACGGTGATGACCTCGCCGATATTCGTTCCCAGAAGGAAACCGACCACCTTGCGGATATTGGCGTAAATACCGCGCCCTTCGCGCACCGCATCCACAATCGTGGCAAAATTGTCGTCGGTCAGCGTCATATCTGCCGCGCCCTTTGCCACGTCCGTTCCCGTTATCCCCATGGCACAGCCGATATCGGCGGCTTTCAGTGCGGGCGCGTCGTTCACGCCGTCGCCCACCATGGCGACCTTGTGGCCGGCGTCCTGCAGCGCACGGACGCGCTGCTCCTTCTGGCTCGGCAGCACGCCGGCGACGACCTCGTCGACGCCGACCTTCTCCGCCACGGCTCGGGCCGTGAGCTCGGCGTCGCCGGTAAGAAGGAGCGTCCTCACGCCCATCCCATGCAGGCGATCGATGGTCGCCGCGCTCGTGGGCTTGACCGGGTCCGCCACGGCGACGAGCCCGAGAGCGCGGCCGTCCGCCGCAAAGAAGAGCGACGTCTTAGCCTGGGACGCGAGCCCGTCGGCGCGCCGCGCGAGCTCGCCCAAGGCGATGCCGCGGCTCTCCATGAGACGGGCGTTGCCGGCGACGACCTCGCGGCCATCGACGCGGCCGGCGAGCCCACCGCCCGCCACCTGCTCGAAGCCGGTGACCTGCAAAGAGCCCGAGACGACCCCCGATTCCTGGGCATATACGCACACGGCCTCCGCGAGCGGATGCTCGCTCTTCTGCTCAAGGGCGTAGGCGAGGCCCAGAAGCCCTGTCTCCGAGACGCCGCGGGCGAGCAGGACGTCGGTCACCCGGGGCTTGCCCTCCGTCACGGTACCGGTCTTGTCGAGCACGACGTAATCGAGGCCGCACGCCGTCTCGAGCGCCTCGGCGGACTTGAAGAGGATGCCGTTCGCGGCGCCGCGGCCCGTCCCCACCATGATTGCCGTGGGGGTGGCGAGGCCGAGGGCGCACGGGCAGCTGATCACGAGCACGCTGATGCAGTGGTTGAGCGCCGTCGCGAAGTCGCCGGAGATCGCCATCCACACCAGGAAGACGACTGCCGCGATCGCCATGACCACGGGGACGAAAATACCGGCGATCTTGTCGGCCACGCGCTCGATCGGGGCCTTGGAGCTCGTCGCCTCGTCGACGAGGCGGATGATGCCGGCGAGCGTCGTGTCGGCGCCCACGGCGGTGGCCTCCATGGTGAACCAGCCGCGGGTGCTCGTGGTGGCGCCCGTCACGACATCGCCCACGATCTTCTCCACGGGCACGGGCTCGCCCGTGATCGCCGACTCGTCCAGCGCCGCGGTCCCCTCGACCACGCGGCCGTCAACGGGAACGGATTCGCCGGCGCGCACGACCACGCGGTCCCCCACCTGGACCTGCTCGGTAGGGACCTCGATCTCTGCGCCGTCGCGCACCACGTGGGCCGTCTTGGGNNTCGTTCACGCCGTCGCCCGTCATGGAAACCACTTGTCCCTTCCGCTGCCATGCCTTGACAATGCGAATCTTATTTTCCGGAGAAACACGGGCATACACTGCCGTATGTTCCACCGCTTCGTCCAGCTCCGCGTCGGTCATGGCGTCAAGCTCCGTTCCGGTCATTGCCCGATCGCCGTCCTGCAGGATTCCCAGTTCCCGCGCGATTGCCGAAGCAGTGACCACGTGATCGCCCGTAATCATCACCGGTTTGATCCCCGCGCGGCGGCAGGTGGCAACTGCTGCTTTCGCTTCGGGACGCGGCGGATCGATCATGCCGAGCAGTCCGAGAAAGGTCAGGTTGCTTTCCAGTTCCTCCACCGTCGGTTCCGCAGGAAGGGTATCGATCTCTTTATAAGCAACTGCCAGCACGCGCAGTGCGTCGGCACTCATTTCTTCTGTGATGCGGCGCGCCGTCTCCAGGTCGCCCGACGTACAGCACGGTGCGGTTGTATCGAAGCCGCCTTTGACGAGAACCACGATTTTCCCGTCAATTTTATGCACCACACTCATGCGTTTTCTGTCGGAATCAAACGGCAGTTCACACAGGCGCGGATATTTTTCAAACAGCTCATCCTTCGGAAATCCCGCATGGTATGCCGCCAGCACGATCGCCGTTTCGGTCGGGTCGCCGATATGCTGTGCCGTCCCGTCACGGAACACTACCGAGGCGTCCGAGGCAAGGGTACCGTAGCACAGCAGTTTTTTCACCGCGTCGGAATTGTCCGCGCCGATTGCCTCCGTCTGCGCGCATCCGTCCACATATGCCTTCACGACCGTCATACGGTTTTGCGTCAGGGTACCGGTCTTGTCCGAGCAAATCACGGACGCGCTCCCCAATGTTTCCACAGCGGGAAGGCGGCGGATCAGCGCATTTTTCTTCACCATGCGCTGCACGCCGACCGAAAGCACAATCGTCACAATGACCGGCAAGCCTTCCGGAATGGCAGACACCGCCAGCGACACCGACGTCATAAAGATTTCCATGACTCCGATTCCGCTCGACAAGCCGACTACAAAAATCACCGCACACGCCGCCAATGCCATAATGCCGAGATATTTTCCCATCTGTGCAAGTTTCTGCTGAAGCGGCGTCTGCGTGTCGGTTTCCGCATCCAAAAGACCGGCAATTTTTCCCATTTCGGTATCCATTCCGGTCGCCGTCACCACAGCGGTGGCGGTTCCGTAGGTGATACTGCATCCGGAAAAGACCATGTTTTTCCGATCACCGAGCGGCGCCTCAGACGGCACCTGTGCCTTGGCATCCTTTTCCGACGGCACCGATTCGCCCGTCAATGCCGATTCTTCGCTTTTAAGTCCCGCGCTCTCCAAAAGGCGTGCATCGGCGGGAACAAAGTCGCCCGCTTCCAGCAAAATGATGTCTCCCGGAACCAGCGTCGCGGCATCCACGATGGCTTCCGTTCCGTCACGCAGCACGCGGGCGTGCGGAGCGCTCATATTTTTCAGCGCATCCAGCGCCTTTTCCGCACGGCTTTCCTGCATCACGCCCATCAGTGCATTCAGCACCACAATCAGCAGAATCAGCGAAGGTTCAAAAAATCCCTTGGGGTCGCCTTCGGTGCAGGCAACCGCAAAAGACACCACCGCCGCCGCGATCAGAATCAGGATCATGACATCCTTGAACTGATCGAGAAAACGCTGCCAATTCGTCTTTTTCTTTTTGGCGCGCAGTTTGTTTTCTCCGTATTGTTTCAAACGCCGCCGAACCTCTTCCTCCGGCAGTCCCTTGATAGAATCCGTGGCTAATTCTTTGACCGCTTCGTCGCAGGTCAAGTCATGAAACTTCATGTCGATTCCCCTTTCAGAGTTTTCTTGATTTTACCATATTTCGGCACAGATGGCAAGAAAAATCTTGACAAATATTTTTCGTGTGTTGTATTTTAACCAAGGAGGCGTTTCCATGAAAATTCAATACCTCGGCACTGCCGCTGCAGAGGGATTTCCCGCGTTGTTCTGTTCCTGTGAAAATTGCAAAAAAGCATCTCCGGCTCGGCGGACGAAACATCCGCACCCGCAGTCAGGCACTGATTGACGACCGTATTCTGATCGACTTTCCCGCATACACCTATACACACTTTCTTCGTTTTTCCGTTCCCATGTGTGAGAACCTGTCTGATCACGCACGCTCATACCGATCATCTGTATCCCGACGATTTTTTCATGCGCCTTCCCGGCTTCAGCCATGCAAAAGCGGGCGACCCGCTGAAAATTTATCTTGCCGCCGGAGGAAAAGCATACACCGACCGACGGCTTGCGGATCTGGGGCTTACCTCGGACGATTATCTGAAAACCGTCGAAATTCATCCGGGCGTTTCCTTTGATGCCGAAGGGTACCGGATTCTTCCCGTCCGCGCAAGTCACGCGCCGGATTCTGACCCGCCTCTGTTTGTTATCGAAAAGGACGGCAAGTCTCTGTTCTACGCCAACGACACCGGCGAGCTGAGCGAAGAAAGCATGAAAACACTGAAAGCCATCGGGCATCCGCTCGACGTAATTTCCTTGGACTGCACCTTCGGATGCAGCGACGATCCCTATCCCTTTCACCTTTCGTTCGACCGCTGCAAAGCCGTTCGGGAACTTTTCAAATCCGAAGGCATTGCCGATGAACACACGGTTTTTGTGTTGAATCATTTCACCCACAACGGCAAGGAAGTGGTATATGACGAATTTGAACCGATCGCCCGTGCAAGCGGATTTTTGACCGCTTACGACGGCATGATTCTTGATTTTTAAGCTTGAAAATAACGCCGGCGCTTTTTTTCAAAAAAGCGCCGGCGTTATTTTATGCTTTTTCCGACAAAGCGCGATACAGCGCCTCTGCGTCCGAAACGATCTGCGTCGCCCCGTTTTCCCACAGAAATTCGCGGTCGCGGAATCCCCAATCCACCGAAATGCACGGCATTCCCGCGTTTTTCGCCGTGGCAATATCCACGTCGCTGTCGCCGACATACACCGCCGCCTCGCGCGGGACGGAAAGTTCCTTCAGCACCTCGTTGACCGAATCGGGAGACGGTTTTTTGCGCACGCCGTCGCGCGCACCCACCGCGCAGTCAAGCAAGCCGTCGAAATACTGTTTGCTGAGCGACTGCACCGCATAATCCGATTTATTGGACACCACCGCCGTGCGCACTCCTTCGGCACGAAGACGTTTCAGCAAATCCTCAATGCCCGGATACGCGTGCGTATGATCTGCACAATGCACGGCGTAATACTCGTTGAAGCACGCAAACACTTCGTCAATCTGTTCGGCAGTTGCCGTGGCGGGAACGCCGCGTTCCACCAATTTGCGGATGCCGTTTCCGACAAATCGGCGCACTTCGTCTAACGTGCGCGGCGCAAAGCCGTTTTTCTTCAGTGAAAAATTCAGGCTGTTTTTCAAATCCTCCAGTGTTTCCAGAATCGTGCCGTCCATGTCAAAAATGACCAGTTGTACCTTCATTTTTCGTCTCCTTACATCAATTGTGCAAACACCGAAGCGCCGATGACCGTCAACAATCCGGACACGGCAATGGACAGTCCGCTCATCGCACCTTCCACTTCGCCCATTTCCATGGCTTTCGCTGTTCCCATCGCGTGCGCCGAGGTTCCGATCGCCACCCCTTTGGCAATCGGCTCGGTGATGCGAAACAGACGGCAGATTGCCGGTGCCGCCATATTTCCGAGGATTCCCGTCAGAATAATCACTGCCACCGTCAGCGTCACCTGTCCGCCCAGTTCTTCCGAAACGCCCATGCCGATTGCCGTGGTGATGGATTTCGGCAAAAAGGTGACATATTCTTCATGCGACAGCGCAAACAGCACGCTCAGCCCCAATACGCTCAGAAGCGTTGTCAGAACGCCGGAAACGATTCCCGCCATGACCGCTTTCCAGTTCTTTTTCAGCAGATCCAGCTTTTCGTACAGCGGAACCGCAAGGCAGACCGTCGCGGGAGTGAGCAGCCAGCTCAGATACTTTGCGCTCTCATAGTAGATCGAATAATCGATTCGCGTGACCGCCAGAAACACGATTGTAACCGCAATGGCAATCAGCAGCGGATTGAAAATTGCCCATTTGAATTTCTTTTTCAGCACCGTACCCAGTCCGTAGGACAGCAGGCTGACTGCGACACCGAAATACGCCGAATGTTCAAACAGTTCCATGATCTTTTCTCCTTTTCTTTTCCAAACGAAGCACCGCCTGCGTCACCAGTCCCGACACCGCCATAACAATCACGGTCGTGACCGCCATAATCACCGCATACGCCACCAGATTTCTGCGGATTATCCCCCAGCTGTCCAACAGTCCCACTGCTGCGGGAATGAACATCAGCGGCATAATCTCGATCAGAAAATGCGACGTTTCCTTGACATCCTGTACGCGGATGATCTTGGTACAAAGGCAGAAGAGCATCAGCAGCAGCCCGTAAATACTGGCGGGAACGGGAAGCGGGATCAGAAAATTGCAAAGCTCGCCCAAAAAGGATATAATCAGAATAATTCCAAATTGTTTGATATATTTCATACTATTCTCCTCATCATCGATCTTTTTATTATATCACCGAAGCTGTTTTGTGTCAACAATCGACCGTATGTGCATTTTCGTGTCACAGACGTTTTGTATTTTCTACCGAAGGTAGAGGCAAAATTCCGCGCTTTTTTTGCGAAATTGCCCATTTTCCTGTATACTATTCATAAACTCTGTCGGAAAAGGAGAGGAGCCTATGAACGATTTTAATTTTGGCAATTATCTTTGTGCGCTGCGCACCGAAAGCGGACTGTCGCAAAAAGAACTTGCCGCAAAGCTCGGTGTGAGCGACAAAGCGGTGTCCAAGTGGGAGAACGGTCGTTCAAAGCCGCGAAACGATGCCCTGCTTACCATTGCTACGCTTTTCGGCATCAGCACCGACGAACTGATCACCGGCGGAAAGCGCGCGCCCCGGACGGACAGTGCCATTGCTCATTCTCCGGCGATGGCGAAATATGTTCCCGACACAAAGATAGATGAGAGGACCACAAACATGAATTTTATCCCATCAGACAGCAAACCGAATTTTGACTACATGTGCACATGGGAACTTCAGGAAGTTACCGCAAAAAAGCTCGGTCTTGCCTCCGGCGACTGCTGTGCCGACCAGCGTGATGTGCTTACCGACGAACTGCTGTTTGCCAATGAACGTTATTATCATCCCTATGCCCGCGAGTACCGCGCGGGGTTGTATCTGCTTCTGGACGACGGCTGGGACGTGCCGTTCGGCAGCCGCAACCGCAAGGATGTCAAGCGTCTTTTCGGCACCTGTGACCCCGATCCGAAAAAATTCCCGAACTACGGAAACACCCCTGTGGAGCGTCTGGAAACGCTCAACCGCAAAGCAAAAGAGT
Source organism: Oscillospiraceae bacterium (assembly GCA_003445125.1). Classification (GTDB taxonomy): domain Bacteria; phylum Bacillota; class Clostridia; order Oscillospirales; family Ruminococcaceae; genus UBA11540. Next base: position 9,045 of record DLVP01000136.1, read on the forward strand.
TGGGCTATGCCGGAATCGGACTCTGGATTGCCACCGAAACCGGAGGCAATGAAACCGGCGACCTCGGCGTCGGAAAAGAAGCCCGTGACTATTGGGCAGAGCGCGCCCGCTGGTGTGAAAGCGCCGGTGTGCGGTACTGGAAGATCGACTGGGGCGCCCACGAGGACCCCGACTACCGTCGGATGATGACCGAAGTTCTGCACGAAAACGCCCCGCACATTCTCGTGGAACACGCCGTCTGCCAGGGACCGTACTCCCGGATGGGAAGCGTTGAATTCCGCACTTCACGGACGGAAAGGATTCTTCCCGTATCCGACGTGTTCCGCCTGTATGACGTTGCTCCGCCCTTCAAGGATTCCTCCATGCTTATGCGCGCCAATGAAGCGCTTACGGCTTCGGTGGGAATGAAACCGTTCGATCACACCCTCGGTATTCTCAATGCGGAAACCTGCGCCTCAATCTGCGCGGCGTTCGGCTGTGCACTCGGCATTATGGGCGGAAACACCAAGGATTCTTCCGACGCGGCGTGTCTGCGTTGGCACCGACTGGCGCCGCCGTTTTCGGTTTATGAAGCCGACTATAAAAAGAGTGACGAGCTTCTGAACGATTCGTTCTTCTTTGACCGCA
>DLVP01000136.1:9705-11600 GCA_003445125.1 Oscillospiraceae bacterium
ACCGCAATCCCGCCTGGTGGATTCACGTCAAGGGACAGCGGTATGAGGAAACCGCACCCGCGGTGATGGCGCATGGCTGCGAGCTGCCGCAGGTCACTCCGATCGGCGACGTGACCCCGTTTGTGGTTGCTTCAAGAAATCCCAAAACCGCCGTTTATTCGATTGCCACACTCAAGCGCACGATCAACCCGAACAAAGACATCATTGCTTCGGCGGACATTGTTTTCAAAGTCGGCGGGTTTGACGCACCGATCGGCGTGTTCGGTTATTATCACAGTCTGACGCTGGTGTTTGACGAACCGATCGGAAATGCCCGCATTTTCGTCCAGGATCTTATGTCGGACGAAGCAAAGGACGTGACGGAAAAATGCCGCATCGACGGCTGCCGTATCACCTTTGACGGTGACAATATGCGCATTTTCGGCACCGAATCACGCGCTGACGACGACAAGGCAGACCCGTCGTTTTTGGTGAAAATCGTGAAATAAGTGTACAAGCCGCCGCATTGATCGGCGGCTTGTCTTTTGTCCTTTTTGAAAAAGAAAACGGAAAACTTATGCTTGACATCCGCACCAAATGCATGGTATAATTCAATTGTAATAACGACTTTTTGGAACTGACGGATAAGTGGAGCACCACATGAACCAAAAAGCCTGAACAGCCGACCGTCTGGGCATACTTATTCATTTCGGATAAGTATGCCCTTTTTCAATTTCGGAGGGATACGATGAAAAAAATTGCCTTGATCATGGGAAGCGACAGCGATCTTCCGATCGCGAAAAAAGCGGCGGACACCCTGTCCGCCTTCGGCGTGCCGTTTGAAGTACACGTCTTTTCGGCTCACCGCACGCCTGAGGAAGCCGCCCGTTTCAGCAAAAGTGCGCGTGAAAACGGGTTCGGCGTTCTCATCGCCGTCGCCGGTATGGCGGCGCATCTTGCCGGTGCCATTGCCGCAAACACCACACTCCCGGTGATCGGAATTCCCGTGAATTCCGGACAGCTCGGCGGCATGGACGCCCTGCTTTCCACCGTGCAGATGCCCTCGGGCATTCCCGTTGCCGCCGTCGCCGTGGACGGTGCGGTAAACGCCGCGCTGCTGGGTATCGAAATGCTGAGCATCTGCGACGGCTCTCTCGCCGAAAAGCTGGATCAAAAGCGCAGAACGGACGCAGAAAAAGTCCTTGAAAAAGATACTGCCATCACAAAACAGTTTCATTAACAGTTTCATTAACGGAGGAATTCAACATGGAAAAAACCGCACAGCTTTACGAAGGCAAAGCAAAAAAGGTATACGCCACCGACGATCCTTCCCTCGTCATCGTCTCCTACAAAGACGACGCCACCGCGCTGGACGGTCTGAAAAAAGGCACCATCAGCGGCAAGGGCGCAATCAACAACAGAATGTCGAACTTTCTTTGCCGTCTGCTTGAAAGCCACGGCATTCCCACCCATTTTGTCGAAGAACTCAACGACCGGGAAACCGTTGTGAAAAAGGTTTCCATTGTACCGTTGGAGGTCATCATCCGCAACATTTCCGCCGGTTCTTTTGCCAAGCGTTACGGTGTGGAGGAGGGCATTGCGTTTGCCGAACCTACAATTGAATTTTCCTATAAAAACGACAGTCTGCACGATCCGTTGATCAACTCGTATCACGCACTGGCGCTGGGACTTGCCACAAAGAAAGAAATCGAAGAAATCAAAGCCATGGCGTTTCAGATCAACGACATTCTGAAAGAATATTTCCTTTCCCTGAAAGTGAAGCTCGTGGATTTCAAACTTGAATTCGGAAGACTGAGTGACGGTACGATCGTGCTCGCGGACGAGATTTCGCCCGACACCTGCCGCTTCTGGGACGCCGACACCAACGAAAAGTTGGACAAGGATCGTTTCCGCCG
>DLVP01000136.1:11631-11823 GCA_003445125.1 Oscillospiraceae bacterium
GCGACATGGGCGGCGTGGAGGACGCGTACAACGAAATGATGAAACGGGTTTTCGGCAACTGACATTCGGAGGCTTTGATGAGTAATTTGAGAGAAGAATGCGGGGTATTCGGCGTATATTCCACAGAGACCAACGACATCGCCGGCACGACCTATTACGGACTTTTTGCCCTTCAGCACCGCGGTCAGGAAT
>DLVP01000107.1:0-213 GCA_003445125.1 Oscillospiraceae bacterium
GCAGAGAAATTTTTTTTTCGGTATTAACCTGCTCGGACAAATCAACAAAGTCCCGGTTCAGGACTCCTTGAATTCCGTAGCGGGCGCCGTAGATACGATCAATTTCTCCGCATTTCAATGCGGCATCAATCACGCCTGCCAACGAGGCGTTAATGGCACCTGTCGGTCCGCCGGATTGTGCAACAATCAGATTTTTCATACATTTCTTCCTTT
>DLVP01000107.1:260-2339 GCA_003445125.1 Oscillospiraceae bacterium
ATACACCTCATAAATTACCAATCCCGGTTTTGCGCCGACCGGTTTTTTGACATTTTTGATCCGCGTATAATCCACCGGCACCTTGGAAGAATTGCGGGCTTTAGAATTATATGCCGCAATTACTGCCGCTTCCTCAATCGTCCGTTCCGGAATTTCCCGATTGGCTTCCGACAAAATTACCGTATGAGAACCGGGCATCTTCTGCACATGAAGCCAAAGATCGAAATTTTTCGATTCCTTCAAAGTCAAGCGGTCATTTTGCAGATTGTTTCGGCCGCACAGGATGGTGTAGCCGTCCGAGGAGAGGTATCTCAAATAGGAGAGCTTTTGCTGTTTTTTGTCACGCGCTGCTATCGAAGATTTACGGAAATATCCGTTTTCGGAAAGTTCCGCACGAATTGCCGACATCTCTGCTTCGGTCGTGGCACGGGTGAGAGAATCAAACACGCTGTCAAGATATTGCAGTTCTTCTTCGCCTTGTGCAATCAATTGCTTGAGTTTTTTTTCGGCGGTATCCGCTTTTTTGTATTCTTTATAGAATTTCTGTGCATTTTGCGAAGGCGTAAGCCGCGGATCCAAGGTGATGCGCACCATCGGAGCACCTTCTTCATAGAAATTCTCAAGATCGATCGCCGCATCTCCTTTGTGCATCCGATAGAGATTGGCGTTGAGAATGTCTCCGTATATTCTCAGCTTTTCCCGATCGGCACAGGCGGCAAGCTCACGGTGCTGAAGATCGAGCTTGCGGGAAACTTTTTCGGTGGTATTGATTAAAAACCGAACCAGATCATGCGCCTTTTGATTCAAGCGGGACGCAAGATCCTTCTGGCGATAAAAGTCGTCCAGAAGACCGGACAAATCGGGGTACGGAATCACCACCGCTGCGTTCTGATATTGGCGGATATCCGTAAAATAAAACTCTACCGGCTTCCCGCTTGTATCCCGCAGCAAAACCGGATGCGGAGCGGTTCGCAGAGCATCGGAAAACTGTCCGAGAAAAAAGCGAAGCCTTTCCCAATCGTCTTCCGTCAGATCGGAAACAACCGTCTCCCCTTTTTTCAACGCCCGAAACGTCAGTTCCCGACAAATGAGCGGAGAAACGCCCTGAAGTGTCTGCAAAAGTGATTTGGAAAGCGGAAGTTGAGCATATTGCTTTACGGCTTCAAGTGCGGTTTCGCAATCGCATTCAAGCAAGGATCGCTTGTCCTGAACCGGCGCAGGTTCATAAGTCACCCCCGGCAAAATCCGCCGCAAAGAAGAAACGGAATCATCGACACGTTTGACGGCATCCACGATTTTTCCGTGTTCATTGACCAGTATAATATTGCTGTACCGCCCCATAATCTCCGTAACAAGGCGCATGGTGACCACATCGCCAAACTCGTTGCGGGTTTCAAGATGAAGCGTGACTACACGTTCCAACTGCTGTTGTTCAATTTTCAGCAGTTTTGCGTTACTGATATGCTTGCGCAGTAGCATACAAAACATCGGAGGTGCGGCGGGATTATCGAAGTCCTGCTCCGAAAAATGAATCCGCGGATGTGACGCGTCGGCACTGAGCAGCAGCTTTCGATTTTTTCCGCCGCAGCGCATGGTCAATACGATTTCATCTTTGGAAGGCTGGTAAATTTTATCAATCCGCGAACCGATCGCCTGATCGGAAATTTCGCGGCATATCATGTGCAAAAACGCACCGTCGAACGCCAAATTTATACCCCCGTAAGTAAATTCTCTTCCTGTGCCGTATAAAACGGGATCTGCGGAAATTGCTCGGAGAGTTTTTTCGCAAGATCCTCTTTATACACCCGTTCCGTCTCCCGATGTCCGGCTTGAATCACCGCAACACCGGCTCTTTGAAATTCCAGCAATTCATGATATTTCAATTCCCCGGTAAAAAAAGCGTCCGCACCGCTTTCAACCACTTCTTTGAAAAATTCTCCGCCTGCACCCGAACACACCGCCACGGTATGCAGCAATTTTTCTCCCCGGGTATAGGAAGTGCAGTCGGATTTCAAAAGTCTTGCAGCTTGTGCGGCGAACTCGGAAGCTTTCATAGCGGCAGGCAAGGTCCCGAGCTTC
>DLVP01000107.1:2404-4792 GCA_003445125.1 Oscillospiraceae bacterium
ACAAATCCTGAAGATTCAGTGCGCGGCAAAGGGCATCATTCACGCCGTCAACAGCAATATCCAGATTGGTGTGCGCGGAGATTACGGAAATTTTCGATGAAATAAGTTCGGCAATCGGCGTATGATAGGACAGCGCCGACAAAGGACGGAAAATCACCGGATGGTGTGTGATGACGAGATCGGCACTGCATTCCTTTGCCTGTTTGACGGTATCTTCGGTAATATCCAATGCCAACAGCACACAGTGGCACGGAAGATCGGCATCCCCGAGCAGCAATCCGGAATTGTCCCATGTCTGTGCGGAGTCAAACGGCGCAATCCGGTTGATATATTCATACAGCTCACATATTTTCGTCATATTCCAAACTCTCCAAAATTTTCCGGTGCAGCTCATACAACGCTTTTCCCGCTTCAGGATCGATTTTTGAAATGCCTTCTGCTCTTTTTCTGATTGCCTCCGCCCTTTGTCGGATGTAGGCGGCACTTTCCTGCGGATGCACCAAATGAAGCCCTAATTCCTGAAACAGATCGTCGGGAACAAACTTTCTTCCCTTATAGTACACCGACATCACGGTATACACATGTCCTGCATCTTCGACCGCTTCCTCGCGTTCCAGAACAAAACCGTTTTCGTAAAGATAGCGCCGAAGCTCCGCCGCTTTGGTCATCGGCTGCAATATGTAATGCTTTTTCTGGTCCTCTTTCCAAGGACATTCCGAAAGAATTTTTATAATTGTCTCGCCGCCCATACCGGCAATGATGATCTCGTCCACCTTTTTCGGATCCAAACCGGAAAGCCCGTCGCAAAGCACGATTTCAATTTTTTTACCCATATCATACTCGGCAATGGTTTTTTTTGCCTTTTCGAGCGGATTCGGATTGATATCACAGGCGTAGGCATAATACGACGTGTACGACTGAATCAGATACACGGGAAGATAACCGTGATCCGTGCCGATATCCGCAGCCACACGCCCGAGTTTTACCATTCCCGCCACCATATACAGGCGCGGACTCAGTACTACATCTCCGTACATAAAACATCACCAAAGCACAAGGTAAGGATGGAGATTGTCCATCCTTACCGATTTGTTTATTTTTCGGAAATATGCTGATTCAGCTTTTCCGCCAGTTCTTCGACATCCACTCCGTGAACCTCACACGCCTGTTCAATGGATTCGCCGCGTGCCGCAGGACAACCGAGGCAGTGCATTCCCATTTCGAGAAAATACTGTGCTGTTGTCGGGTCAAAATCGAGAATATCGCCAATCAAAGTATCTTTTGTAATTTTCATTTCCATCGACTCCTTAAATTCCGTATTTAAAGTTATTATACCTTATTTTTCGGCATTTTGCAACAGTCTTTTGTTTTTAATTTTCGACGGATGAACACATTGATCAGGTCTTTTCCCGAGAAAGGAACAAGCGGGAAAAGATAACTTTTTCCGTCCACACTTTTGTTTGTAGCGATAAAAATCACCGTGAGCACCACACCGGCAATAAAACCCCACAGATTTCCCAATGCAGTCAGAATCAAAATCATGATTCTCATAAATTTAAAAGCGTATCCCAATTCAAAACTCGGCTGTGAATAATTGGCAATTGCCACAAACGCCATATACAGAATCACTTCCGGGACAAACCAGTGGGCTTTCACGGCAAAATCTCCGAGGATCAATCCGCCGATGATACTAAAGGAATTGGACAAAACGCTCGGCGTGTTCTGCGCGGCAAGCTTCAGTGCGTCGATGGCAAACTCGATCAGCAGCAGCTGGACGATTACGGGAACTTGATTCGGTTCTTCAATGCGGATAAAACTCAGCCAGGACGGAATAGACTCCGGGTTTCGGATGAGCAAGTACCAGATCGGAGTGATAAACAACGTGGCGGCAAAAATAATCACACGAACAATGCGCAGATAAGAACCGGTAAAGGGCGGAAAATAAAAATCGTCGGCTTCCTGAGTGAAATCAAAAATCGACGTCGGCAAAAGCATGGCGCTCGGGCTGGTGTCGGTCAAAACCACGATTTTTCCTTCCAGGATATTGGCTGCCGCTGCGTCCGGACGTTCCGTATAGCGAAATTTCGGAAAAGGATTGTACCACTTCTGATGAATCAGCGCCTCCGCCAGTGTCTCCTGCGACATGGTCAGCGCACGCACCTGAATTCCCTGTATTTTTTTGCGCACCTTCTCCAAAAAAACAGGATCGGTTTCGCTTTTCAAATAACACAAAACCACGTCGGACTTTGATTTGCTGCCCACACGAATAAGCTCCATCGTCAGATCGGGATCGCGGATTCGACGGCGTATCAGTGCCGTATTGAACACCAATGTTTCCACAAATCCCTCGTGCGAGCCCCGAAGCACACGGTCAGAATCCGGTTCTTC
>DLVP01000209.1:0-1109 GCA_003445125.1 Oscillospiraceae bacterium
CCGAAACCGCGATGCGCTGGGTAAAATCGCCTTTGGAAAAACTGTGCGTTGCCTGCACCATCTGGCGGATCGGGCGCACCATTCGCGCGGTGACATAATACACCAACGCAAAAGACAGAAGCAACACGACCAGCGAGCTGAGAGCGAAAATTTTCAGGGCGCGGGACACAAACTGTGTGAACGACTGCGCCGGGTAGGACACAAAAACCGCCCCAAACGGTTCGTTATCGCCCACGGCAAGAGGAAGTCCGACGGTATAATAAGATTCCTTATACATCCCGCCGAGCGTTCCCAGTTCCCGGAATCTTTTTTCCTGCTTCAATGCCGCCATTACTTCCTGCGGCACGGTATAGGTGGTATGTTCACAGGGAGTCTCATCCGAGCAGATGCGCGTGCGTCCCTGGGTGTCCGTGAAGAAAATATCGGCATCCGTCGCCAGCGACAGGAGGCGATATCCGTTGGAAACCGTGGAGTAGTCCAGATAATTGTAGCTGTTGGACGCGTAGTTTGACAGTGTCAGTGCCGCCGCATTGCGCACGTTTTTCTGGAGCAGATTATACTTCTCGCCCTGAAAATACTGAAGCGCAAACAGGAACAGCGTCACGCCCAGCACCAAAATACTGCCGACCACCGACACGGTGCAGACCGCAAAATAGCGTGAAAAAATGCTTTTCTTTCCGCTCATACCGTCAGCTTTCTTTCACATCAAATTTATAACCGACGCCCCACACGGTTTTCAGCTCCCACTGACTGGAAACGCCTTCCAGCTTTTCGCGCAGACGTTTCACGTGCACATCCACCGTGCGGGAATCGCCGTAGTATTCAAATCCCCACACCTTGTCCAGCAGTTGGTCGCGGGTGAACACATGATTGGGATTGCTTGCCAGATAGTACAGCAATTCCAGCTCCTTCGGCGGGGTGTCCACCACTTTTCCGTTGACCTTCAGCTCGTATTTTGTCATATTCACGACCAGATTATCGTACCGCACTTCCCGCGCGTCCTCCGTATGTTCGGCACCGGTCGGGTGAACACGGCGCAGCACTGCCTTGATTCGGGCGGTGACCTCCTTCGGATCGAACGGCTTCGTGACATAATCGTCCGCGCCCAG
>DLVP01000209.1:1124-3004 GCA_003445125.1 Oscillospiraceae bacterium
CCCAGCACCTTATCAAACGTCTCGCCCTTTGCCGTGATCATAATGATCGGGCAATCGGATTTTTTGCGGATCTCACGGCACACCTGCCAGCCGTCCAATTTCGGCATCATGATATCCAGCAGCACAAAATCGGGATTTTCGGTTTTGAATTTTTCCAGCGCTTCTTCGCCGTCGTTGGCAAGAATCACCGTAAACTGATCTTTTTCAAGATACAGTCTCAAAAGTTCGCAGATATTGGTATCATCGTCACACACCAGAATTTTCGATGCCATAAAGCTCCCTCCGTTGTTTTCACGTTTTGTCTTCTTCTTATTATATACCAAAAGCTGTCGAATTGGTGAATTTTTTTTGAAAATAAAACAAAATTTCTAAAAAAACGCGGATCGGCAATGCCGATCCGCGTTTTTTCAAACCACCTGGAACAAGTAAAATTTCAGATATTCCGTTTCCCCCACACCCCACAAAATCGGATGATCGGGGCTTTGACGCCGCACCTCGATCTGCCGCAGACGCACATCGGCGTCGTGGGCGGCATCGGCAAGCATTTTGCAGAACAATTCATTGGTCATGAAATGCGAGCAGGAGCAGGTTGCCAAATATCCTCCGCGCGGCAGCAGCTTCATCGCCTTGAGATTGATTTCCTTATATCCGCGATACGCATTAGCAACCGTTGCTCCGCTTTTGGTGAATGCCGGCGGATCGAGAATGATATAATCGTACGGATTCTTTTTTGTCTGTGCCAGTTCAGTCAGCCAATCGAACACATCGGCACACACGAAGTCCAAGGATTCTTCCATGCCGTTGAGCGCGGCATTTTTCCGTGCCGAAGAAAGGGCATCCTCGGAAATGTCCACGGCGGTGACGTGCTTGGCGCCGCCCTTGACGGCGTTGAGCGCAAACGCGCCGGTATGCGTACAGCAATCCAGCACTGTCTTTCCTTCGGCAAGTTTACCCGCCGCAACGCGGTTATACTTCTGGTCAAGAAAGAACCCCGTTTTTTGCCCGTTGATATAATCCACGTCGTAAAAAATCCCGTTTTCGCAGATTTTCACATGACCGTCGTCCTCAGTCAGCAATCCTTCGCCCGCATAATAGCCCTTCTGCTGCGGCAGACCTTCCTTCACGCGCAGAGCCGCTTCGTTGCGTTCGTAAATCGCCTTCACCTGCACATCGTATTCCGCAAGGATTTTCACCAGCAGCTCGTACAGCATTCCGCGAATTTTATCCACGCCGTAGGACAGCACCTCGGTTACCAGCACGTCCTCGAACCGATCCACCGTCAGTCCCGGAAAGAAGTCCGCCTCGCCAAAAATCAACCGGCAGCAGGAAAAATCTTTTCCCATCACGGTTTTGCGGTATGCCACCGCGTGACGCAGGCGGCGTTCGTAAAACGCGCGGTCAAACCGATCGTTGGTATTCTGTGAAATCACGCGGACGCGGATTTTGGAATGGTTGTTGACAAACCCCGCACCGAGCCAGCGGTGCTTTTGGGAATACACATCCACGATGTCCCCGTTTTCATAAGGCTCCGCCGACGTGATCTCGTCGCCGTACACCCACGGGTGTCCCTCCCGCAGGGCTTTTTCGGCTTTTGCCGTCACTGTGACCGACGCATAGGCTCTTTCCATAGTTTCCTCCTGACAAACAAAAAGGACTGCTTTCGCAGTCCTCACCATCCGGTAATATTGTATCAGACAGCTCTCGTTACTTTGCCGGAACGCAAGCAACGGGTGCAGGCGTAAATGTGGCACGGAGTACCGTCTTTTACAACCTTCACTCTTCTTACATTGGGTTTCCAGCTTCTGTTGGATCTTCTGTGAGAGTGAGAAACCTTAATTCCGAACGTAACGCCTTTTCCGCAGATATCGCATTTTGCCATC
>DLVP01000162.1:0-8143 GCA_003445125.1 Oscillospiraceae bacterium
ATTTCTTCACCGCACCGGCTTCGACAAAATTTCACGGCGCCTATGAAGGCGGATTGGTGGAACACAGTGTGAATGTCTACAATCGTCTGCTCGGCGAAGTGATGTCTGTTCCCGATTTGGAATTTTCCGACGAAACGATTGCTATCTCCGCCCTGCTGCATGATATTTGCAAAGTCAATACCTATAAAATCGAATACCGCAATCGCAAAAATCCGCAGACTGGTCAATGGGAACAATATCCTTCCTATTCGGTAGAGGATACCGTTCCGTACGGACACGGCGAAAAAAGCGTGTACATCATCAATTCCTTCATGCGGCTCACACGTGACGAAGCCATGGCAATCAATTGGCACATGGGCGGTTTTGATGACCGCGCACGCGGCGGCAGCTTTTCTATTTCCAAAGCCTTTGAAATGCACCCATTGGCAGTGCTTTTGCACGTAGCGGATCTGAAGGCAACCTATCTGGACGAACACAGAGACTGATTTCTATCTTTGTTTTTAATTCTGAAAGGAGTTTTTACTATGGGACTTATCAAAGCGGGACTCGGTGCCCTGAACGGCACTCTTGCCGATCAGTGGAAAGAATTTTTCTACTGTGAAGCAATGGATGCGGACGTGTTGATGCAAAAGGGACAAAAACGCATCGGCAACCGTTCCTCCAACACGAAAGCCAGCGATAATATTATTTCCAACGGCTCCGGCATTGCCGTCGCGGACGGACAGTGCATGATGATCGTTGAACAGGGCAAGGTCGTGGAAGTTTGCGCCGAACCCGGCGAATTCACCTATGACAGCTCCACGGAACCCAGTATTTTTTCGGGAAGCCTCGGACAGTCGATTCTTGACACCTTCAAGACCATCGGCAAGCGTTTTACCTACGGTGGTGATACCGGAAAAGATCAGCGCGTGTACTATTTCAACACCAAAGAGCTGGTCGGCAATAAATTCGGCACTGCCAACCCCGTGCCGTTCCGTGTTGTAGACTCGCGCATCGGACTGGATGTGGATGTGTCCATTCGCTGCTCCGGCATTTACTCTTATAAAATCACCAACCCGCTGCTGTTCTACACCAATGTGTGCGGCAACGTCTCGGAAGAATACACCCGCGAGCAGATTGACGACCAACTGAAAGTCGAATTTATTTCTGCGCTGCAGCCCGCCATGGCTCAGCTTTCGGCAATGGAGCTGCGCCCCAATCAGATCATTCTTCACAACACCGATCTTGAGAAAGCGCTGAATTCCGCGCTTTCTCAAAAATGGAGCGAGCTGCGCGGTTTGTCCGTAGTCAGCGTTGCCCTCGGCTCGGTCACCCTGCCGGAAGAGGACGCGGAGATGATCAAGACCGCTCAGAAGAACGCCATGATGCTCAATCCCACCATGGCGGCAGCACAATTGGCAGGTGCGCAGGCGGAAGCCATGAAAACCGCCGCAGGAAATGCCAACGGTGCAATGACCGGATTCATGGGTCTGGGGATGGCTTCTGCCGCCGGCGGCGCCAATGTACAGAATCTGTACGCCATGGGACAGCAGAACACAGCACCCGCTTCCGACGACGGCTGGAAATGCACCTGCGGTCATGTTGCGCATGGAAATTTCTGCCCGCAATGCGGAGCAAAAAAGCCTGCAAGCAATGAATGGAAATGCGCTTGCGGCACCGTAAACAGCGGAAACTTCTGCACACAGTGCGGCAAAAAGAAACCCGTAGCTTCCCGTTGCGGCAAATGCGGATGGACTCCCGAAGACCCGCAGAATCCGCCGAAATTCTGCCCGCAATGCGGCAGCCCGTTCTCTGAATAATACTTAAAAAACGCCCGCCATCCGGCGGGCGATCCCACTTTATCCTTAAGGAGTCTACTATGAACAACACCTTGCAGGAGTACAAGTGTCCCTGTTGCGGCGGTGCGATTACTTTTGACAGCCATCTCCAGAAAATGAAGTGTCCGTATTGCGACACCGAATTTGAAATGGAAACGTTGAAAGCCTATGATGAAAACCTCAAAAAAGACGGAAATGCCGATCTTGTTTGGGAATCCGTCGGGTCTTCATCATGGCAGGACGGAGAAAAGGACGGTCTGCGTTCCTATGTATGCCGTTCCTGCGGCGGCGAAATCATCGGCGACGCAACCACTGCTGCCACTTCTTGTCCCTATTGCGGCAATCCCGTGGTAATGATGCAGCAATTTTCCGGAGTTCTCAAGCCGGATTATGTCATCCCGTTCAAGCTCGACAAAAAAGCGGCAAAAGTCGCAATGAAAAATCACCTGGAAGGAAAGCGGCTTCTTCCGAAATCCTTCAAGGATGAAAACCACCTTGACGAAATCAAAGGCATATATGTTCCGTTTTGGCTTTATGACGCCGATGTAGACGGAGATTTCCGCTACCGCGCCACCCGTATACGCACATGGAGCGACAGCCGCTATGACTACACGGAGACCAGCTACTTTTCCGTCATGCGCGGCGGCGAGATCGGTTTTGATCATGTACCCGTGGACGGCTCTTCCAAAATCAACAACGATCTGACCGAATCCATTGAACCGTTCGACTTCAAGGATGCCGTAGATTTTCAGACAGCTTATCTGGCGGGTTATTTTGCCGACAAATACGACGTGGACGCCGAGGCGAGCGTTCCCCGTGCCAACAGCCGCATTAAAACCAGCGCCGAAAATGCGTTCCTCGAAACGGTAACGGGCTATAATACAGTGTCAACAGAAGCCGCAAGCATGAACCTCCGACACGGAAAGACCACCTATGCCCTGTTTCCCGTCTGGCTTCTTCAGACTTCCTGGAACGGTGGAAATTATCTCTTTGCCATGAACGGACAGACCGGAAAGTTTGTGGGAAATCTTCCGCTCGACAAAAAGAAATACTGGAGTTGGCTGCTCGGTCTGACCGGAATTCTGACGGCGGGATTTTTCCTGATTGCCATGCTGATTCATCTGTTGGGAGGTATTCTATGAAAAGATTTGCTGCTTTTCTCCTGACTTTTCTACTTTTGCTTCCCTTCCCCGTTTTTGCCGAATCTCCGCGTCTGGATGACGGTGCAGGGCTTTTGACCGCCGAAGAAGCACGGCAATTGGAAGAACAATTGGATCAGGTCAGCAAACAGTTGTCTTTTGATCTTGTGATTGTCACCACCGACGGTGATCTTGACGGGAAAACACTGATGGAATATGCTGACGATTACTATGATCAGCACGACTATCTTCCGAACGGTGCTTTGCTTCTGGTCAGCATGACGGAGCGCGGTTGGTGGGTTTCCACTGTCGGAACGGGCATTACGAGCATTTCATACGATGACATCGGAGACATCTCTGAAAAGTTTTTACCTGATCTGAGCGGCGGTTATTATTTTGACGCTTTCTCCACCTTCATTTCCGAATGTCAGGATTATGTGCTGTGGGGAGCCGACGATACTTCTTACGGTGAAGATCAATCAAATGGCAACACAGATTATTCGGACGACCATACCGATGATTCTTATTCGCCGTTTTTCTCATTCGATTGGAAGGGAACCGTTTTGATTTCCCTGGTAATTGCTTTTGTTATTTCGCTGATTTCGGTTACCGTTATGAAGCACAAACTGACCTCTGTACGTGCGAAGCAGGAAGCCGGTTCTTACGTTCGTCCCGGCAGCATGGTGCTGTCACGGGAAAGCGATTTGTTTTTGTACAAAACCGTATCAAAAACCGAACGTCCGCGCGATGACAATTCCTCTTCCGGCGGTGGCGGCGGTGTTCACACTTCATCCGGCGGCGTTTCTCACGGCGGACGCGGAGGAAGTTTCTGATTTTTACAAGGCTGAAAAAAACGGCGCAAAGCTTCAAGCTTCGCGCCGTTTTTTCGTTATTCTTCATGTTCTTTTATGTATTTTTCATACATATCCGGACGTTGTTTCTTCGTGCGTTCCAAAGACTGCTCCAATCGCCACTTGGCAATATTGGCATGATGCCCGGTGGTCAGAATCTCCGGAACCGCCTTATCGTGCCACACGGCAGGACGGGAGTACTGCGGATATTCCAACAGTCCGTGATAGTGACTTTCCTCAGTATAGCACTCCTCGCTGTCCAACACGCCTTCACACAGTCTCAGGACGGTTTCGCAAAAGACCATTGCCGGAAGCTCGCCGCCGGTCAACACATAATCTCCGATCGACACCTGGGAATCCACAATTTCTTCAAGCACGCGTTCGTCCACGCCTTCATAATGACCGCAAAGAATCACGATGTTTTCCATCTTGGAATATTCTATTGCCATCTGCTGATTCAACACTTTTCCCTGCGGGGACATATACACGACATGGGGCTTTGCGGGCAGTTTTTCGCAAATTGCCCGATAGCACTGATAAATCGGCTCTGCCTGCATCAGCATTCCTTTTCCTCCACCGTAAATCGCGTCATCCACCCGTTTTTGATTATTGAACGCATAATCGCGGATGTTGTGGCATTCCAGGGAAACGAAGCCGGCTTTGCGCGCCCGTCCGATGATGCTTTCTCCCAAAACCGCCTCACACATATCCGGGAAAAGCGTCATAATGTCAATTCTCATAATCCATCAATCCTATCAGCGGACGAATGAGCATAACCCCGTTCTCCAAGTCCGTTTTCACGACAACATTCTTCAGGTTCGGCACCAGGCTGATTTTTCCGTCCGTTTTTTTTACATGAAACACATCGTTTGCACCGGTCGAAGTGACTTCAGAAAGAGTTCCGTACTCCTCTCCGCTGTCCGCGTCAAGCACGCGCAATCCGATCAGATCGGCGATGAAATACGCGCCTTCTTCGGGAAGAATATCCTCGCGATCCACATACAGGATCCGATTAACCAGCTTTTGTGCTTCTTCCACGGTATCGATTCCCCGGAGCTTCAGAATCACCATATCCTTTTGGGGGCGAGCCGAAGTTACCGACAATTCCTCGCCGCCTTTGGTTCTGTATACTTTTTTTAACGCACAAAACACGTCCGGCGTATCGGTCCATGGCTGAACCTTTACCTCTCCGCGCACACCGTGTGTTGTGACGATTTTTCCGCTTTGCAAATATTTCTCCATACGTTTCCTCACGAAGAAAAAAGATGAAACGGAATTGCCGCTTCATCTTTTTTGATTCTTCACCGCATCTCAGTCAATTTCCACTGAAATTTTCTGATCGTTTTTTGTCGCAGCCGCACGCATGACCAGTCGGATCGACTTGGCAATGCGTCCCTGCTTGCCGATGACTCTGCCCATATCGTCGGCAGCCACATGAAGATGATAGGTGATTACACCGTCTTCATTCGGCTCATCCACGGTTACGGACACAGCTTCTTTGTCTTCAACCAGCCCTTGGGCGATAACCTTCAGAAGATTTTTCATAGTCGTTATTTCCTCCTTGGCTCAGATTAAAGAACTTTATTCGCTTTGAGAATCGACTTAACGGTCTCGGTCGGCTGAGCGCCGTTTGCAATCCAAGACTTAGCCTTATCGGCATCAACCTTTACGACAACCGGATTCTTTGTGGGATCATAGTAACCGATCTCTTCAATGAATCTTCCGTCGCTCGGATATCTGGAATCTGCAACAACGATACGATAGAACGGAGCTTTTTTCGCGCCCATTCTGCGAAGTCTTATTTTTACAGCCATTACACTGTCACCTCCTGCTTTGATTTATATCGACCGCAAAAGCGGTTAATATCCTGTGGGGAACCCGCCGCCGAAGCCTCCCGGCATTTTCGGCATCCGTTTTCCTTTTTTCCCGAAACCGGAAAACTGCTTCATCATTTTCCTCATCTGCTCATACTGCTTCAGCAAACGGTTGACTTCTTCCACCGAAGTGCCGCTTCCTGCGGCAATACGCCGCTTGCGCTGAGGATTGATAATTTCCGGTTTGGCTCGTTCCTTCAGCGTCATCGAATAAATGATCGCCTCGGTTTTTGCCATTTGCTTCTCGCCTTTTTCGGCATCCTCGTCGGTGAGTTTTCCTTTCACCCCGGGAATCATGCCGAGAACCGATTGCAGCGGTCCCATTTTTTTCAATTGGCGCATCTGATCCAGCAAATCGTTCATATCGAACTTGTTTTCCTGCATCCGCTTGACCATTTGTGCCGCTTGTTTATCGTCAAATTCGGTTTGTGCTTTTTCAATCAGCGTCAGCACATCGCCCATTCCGAGAATACGCGATGCCATACGATCCGGATGGAACGGTTCCAAATCCTCCAATTTTTCTCCGATTCCGCAAAACTTGATCGGTTTTCCCGTCACCGCTTTGACGGAAAGCGCCGCGCCTCCGCGCGTATCGCCGTCAAGCTTGGTCAGAATCACACCGGTGATTCCCAGTGCTTCATCAAATGCCTTGGCGACATTGACGGAATCCTGCCCCGTCATGGCGTCAATGACCAACAAAATTTCGTTGGGCTGAACCTTTTCTTTGATATTTTTCAGTTCGCCCATCAATTGCTCGTCAATGTGCAGACGACCCGCCGTATCCAGAATCACAATGTCGTTTCCGTGATCCTTTGCATGGCTGATTGCCTTTTGCGCAATCGTCACCGGATTTTCGGTTCCCATTTCAAAGACCGGAACACCCGCTTTTTCTCCGACAATTTTCAACTGTTCAATTGCCGCCGGTCTGTAAATATCGCACGCAACCAAAAGCGGACGGCGTCCCTGATTTTTTTTCAGGTACAACGCCAATTTTGCCGCGTGGGTGGTTTTACCGGCGCCCTGCAATCCGCAAAGCAGTACCACCGTCGGCGGATGCGGTGCCAGATTCAGCTTGCTCTGTTCCTCGCCCATCAGTTTGATGAGTTCTTCATTGACAATCTTGATCACCTGCTGTGCAGGTGTCAGACTGTTCATGATTTCTTCTCCGACGCAGCGTTCACTGACAGCGGCAATGAAGTCCTTGGTCACCTTGAAATTGACATCCGCTTCCAATAGGGCAAGACGAATTTCCCGCATGACCTCTTTGACATCATTCTCGTTAAGTTTTCCGCGGGTACGAAGTTTTTTGAACACCGACGTAAGTTTTTCCGTCAAACCTTCAAACGCCAAACAATCACCCGCCTATTCTTCGCTATCCATCTGATCCACACAAGTCAAAATCCACTGCATTTGTTTTTCGACCGTGCGTGATCTTATGCTTTCCCGATTTTCTTCCAAAACAGCATTCACACTCTTGCAAATAGCGTCAAGCAGCTTTTCCGTTTCCTGCTGTTTCTTATAAAATCCGAGTTTATCTTCAGCCTCCAGCAGTGTCAATTCGCCGCGTTTGATACTGTCACGGACACCCTGCCGCGTAATGGCTTCCTGCTGAGCGATTTCGGAAAGAGAAAGATCGGCATTATAATAGAGATCCACAACCTTGTATTGCTTCTCGGTCAAAAACATTTTCCCGTACACATCCAACAAGACTGAAATTTTCCAATCTTTGCTCACTCGCTCACCGCCTTTCGACCTTTTGTATTATACACTACTTTTCCGTGCCTGTCAAGTGTTTTTTCTTTACACGCAAAAAAATTCTTTTTTATGGATTTTTGTATCAATTGATCGATTTATATTGACTTATTCCTCCCTTTTGCGTATACTAAAAGCATGGATAAATGTATTTTCAGGAGGTAGGATTATGGCTATTCTGGTTACCGGCGGCGCCGGATACATCGGCTCACACACCTGTGTGGAACTGCTCAACAGCGGAAAGGACATTGTGGTTGTGGACAATTTCTACAACTCCAAGCCCGAAGCACTTGCGCGCATCAAGAAAATTACCGGCAAGGATTTCAAGTTCTATGAAGCGGATCTTCTTGACCGTGAAGCGCTCAACCGTATCTTTGACGAGAATCAAATTGAATGCGTCATTCATTTTGCAGGCTTGAAAGCAGTCGGCGAATCGGTACGTATTCCTTTGAAGTATTACCATAACAACATTACCGGCACGCTCATTCTCTGCGAAGTAATGGCGGCGCACAATGTCAAGAAAATCGTTTTCAGTTCTTCCGCCACCGTGTACGGTTCTCCCAAGACCGTGCCGATCAAAGAGGATTTCGAGCTGCACACCACCAACCCCTACGGAAGCACCAAACTGATGATCGAAGATATTCTGCGTGACCTCTATGTTTCGGATCATGAGTGGAGCATCGTTCTGCTTCGCTACTTCAACCCGATCG
>DLVP01000162.1:8295-8493 GCA_003445125.1 Oscillospiraceae bacterium
ACTACATTCACGTGGTTGACCTTGCACTCGGACATCTCAAAGCAGTCGAAAAAGCCGCAAAGGGCACCGGCGTGTTTACGTACAACCTCGGTACCGGCAACGGATACAGCGTATTGCAGGTTGTGGAAGCCTTTGAGAAAGCCAGCGGCAAGAATGTTCCCTATAAGATCGTGGATCGCCGCCCCGGCGACATTGCCG
>DLVP01000162.1:8649-9117 GCA_003445125.1 Oscillospiraceae bacterium
TACCAGTACACACGGCGGGCTTTATATTTACGTACCGTGAAACCGCAGTTCCGCTTTCGCTTTATTGCAAAAAGCCATGATTCAGAAAATCCAATGCAGCAAGATTTTCGGTATTCAGCGACAAACTCCTTTTCAACAACTCGCGGGCAGTTTCGTCTTTTCCCATACAATCGGCAATCAATGCATTCAAATAACAATGCTGTGCCTCACGCAAAACAGCGGGATCGTCGGTGAATGAAATAAAGAACGGAGTCGTTGAGAAAAAGCCGTTATCTTTTTGATTTTCAATTTGGCTCCACAGACGACGATACGTCGTGACCGTCTGCTGTGCCTTCAGTTCTTCACCGAGGTGTTTCCACGCATATGCCTGATAATACGGCAGTTCTTTCAGGTGCATGTTGCTGAAGTATTCGATTCCAATCTCAGCGATATAACGGAAGATTTCCTCCGCCGCAGTCTTTTCTCCTA
>DLVP01000010.1:0-1919 GCA_003445125.1 Oscillospiraceae bacterium
CGCCGAAATCATATTCACGCTTTCCGTCAATGACGAGCCGGAAAAGAGGACAAATCCGAAAAGTAAAACGGTGTAGGTCAAAACAGTACGCAAAACAACAAAGAATTTGTTTTTTGTTTTTCCGAAAATCAACGGTTCAATCAACAATGCCGCAGTAAAAAACAAAGCGGTCAGCACTTTATTCAGAGAAAAGCCGTACCACAAAGTAGTTGCCATTGCAGCACAAAGCACTGCCAGCGACATTCCAAAAACGCCGCTGCGATTTCCGCCGAGCGGAATATAAATATACTTTCTTGAAAATTCGTGAAGAGACACATGAAATCTCCGGAAAAACTCTTTGAGCGATGTGGAAGTGAAGGGCGAAAGGAAACCGGAAGTAGTTTTGAATCCAAGCATCCGGCAAATGCCCTGCGCCATTTGTGCATAACCGAAAAGAAGGTAATACAGTGCCAATGCGGAGCAAATCGTCCATGTCCAGGCACCAAATACGGTTTCAGGTTCACAGGACAGCTTTTGTGCTAAATCAGACAAAGTGTCCGCGAGAAAAATTTTCTTGAATAGTCCGTATACAAAAAGAGAGGCGCCGCTTCCGAAAAGGTTGAGATTTTTTCGACTGTGACGGATGGAAAACGACAAATCGGCGTAAGTATTGATCGGACCGTAGGTTAAACACGGAAAACAAAGAACCGTTGCATAAAAGAAAAACGGATTCTTGACCGAAGGTATTTTCTTTCGATAGAGATCGAAAATGTACGTCAGTTTTACCAATGCGATAACCGAAACGCCGAAAATGGTAGGAAGATGTTGTGTGAATTGTGAAAACGCAAAAGTGCCGACATTCAGCAAAACCGACAGCACTACAAAAAAAGTCCGCACCGATGGCTTTTCGGTTTTTTCAAGAAAAATTCCAAGGAGATAGTCTGCTGCCGTAAACAGAAAAATCACCGGAAGCATCTGCGGCTGTATAAGGAGCAGTAACAGAATGTTGGCAATACTCAATAAAAACGGCTCGCATTTTGTGGGAATGAGGTAATTTAACAACAAAACTGCCGGCAAAAACAGATACACAAACCATATGCTGTCCATAGAGCACCTCCTTATAAATTGTGTACAGCTTTCACAAATTCATCATAAGTCATCAAACGATTCAGTACTTCCACCAACGCGCGGCTGTTCATCCGAGCGGGCAGTCCGAGCGAAATCAAAAAGTCACGGCGGCGCTTCGCGGAATCCTTTCCCCCACTCAAACCAAAGGTGTAAAGATCGTAGGAGGAAATCTTTTGTGAAGTATTTTCGGACAAATTCGACGCAGTAAAGCGTCTCAATGCCTCGATGAGTACCGCATCTTCCACACCCTCCACACCGAGCAATCCCTCTTTTGACGGCTCCGCTTTGCGCTTTTCTTTTCCGGATATGCCCGGAATATACACGTGAGTAATCTGTTCTTTCGGGATCACCGACCCCAGAAAAGCGCGGATTTTGAAACCGGCAGCATCGGAATCCGTAAGAATCAACAATCCGTTTTTTTCCGCCAATACCTTCAGCATCTGCAATTTTTCCTGATCCTTGAAAATCCGAAATCCTTCTGTCGGAATGATCAGAGCATCCACAAGAGCGGAGAGCTTAATCAGATCATATTTTCCTTCCACCACAACGGTTTGCTTTATGTGTATCAAGAGCGTTTAACTTCCTTTGCAAGAAAAATCTGTGTAATCAATTGTTCCAGCACAAGATATTTATCCGTACTTCCCGATTTCAACTCAAGATCTGCCTGTTTGATCATAAGAATACATTTTTGCAGATACAAATCCCGATATTGGTATGCCGCGCGGTACGCATTATCCACCCGGAATCCCATGGTACTTCGGTAACCGAAGTCGTTTTTAATGTCATCCGCGGTTTTTCCCGCGTTTCTTCCG
>DLVP01000010.1:1953-3239 GCA_003445125.1 Oscillospiraceae bacterium
AGAAATGCCGCACTCAGTTCTCCCAAAACGGCAATCGGTTCTTCTTTCTGCATTTTCAGGCGGTTGAGTCGTTGAAATGCTCCTTCATAATCACCGGAAAAAATGCACTTTGTCAGTTCAAAAACCGTAGAAGCAAGGTAAAGCGAAAACAAGGCGTCGATATCGTCACTTTCAATTTCTCCACCCGGTTTATAGGCACACAGTTTTTCAATTTCGTGATCCATGATTTCAAAATCACCGTTTGCTTTTTCCGCAATCCGCGAAGCATTCGGACGCGATATGGTGCACCCCAGATCTTTGACTCGTTGCAAAACGAAGCCTTGCGTGCCGTTTTTTTGGGTTTTGTTCGACAAAAAAGCCTCACAACCGAATTTTGAGATTTTGTCGGCAATCTTTTTGGTTTTCGGCTTTTTGATGTCAAAATCATCCGAAATGCAGTAGAAAATCAGCGTGGTGAATTCCGGCAAATCTTCAATCGTGTCCGACAAAAGCTGTGCATCTTTATCGCTGAGCTGTGCAAACGGAAGATCGACTACGCAAACACATTTTTTTTCGCACAAAAACGGTGCCGTGATACACCCGTTATGAATTGCTTCAACGTCCATGTTCTGATCATCAAAGCGCAGCAGAGAAAAATCCGAAGGATCCTTCCCCACGGTTGACAGAATGATCTCCTGATAGGCTTTTCTTTTATAAAAATCGTTATCGCCGTACAAAAGAAACAGATGGCAGCCGCTTTTCAGACAAGCGGCAAAATCTTTGTAATCTGTGATTTTCATATCAATTAACCTCCCGCACACTGTATTCGTTCTCGTTGACTGTGAAAAGAATTTCCATATCTTCATCGAGATAACCGAGATATCTTGCCAGTCCGACGGTTTTCGGACGCATTTCATGAAAAGTTTCGGGATTGGTTAAAAGTACATAGGACAATTTTAAATGTTCAGATCCATTCGGAACGGAATTTCCGACGAGAAGAATGTCGGCATCCTTGCACGCACGATATTGGTTGTACAGATCGAAAGCACCGCGGTTGAGATTGAACTCCACTTGGTCGACGCGCATCAGAATGTCCGTCGTTTCTCCGTATTCATATATTTCAAACTTCACACGCCCCATAGAGGCTTTCAATCCATTTTCCAGTGAATACAGGCTGCACTCCGTGTTTTCAAGAGCTTCAACAACCGTAGAGTCGATGCTTTTCTTATTGTATATCACCGTGGGAATTTTATAATTTTTGATAAAATTCAACAACGAGACACGTCCGGCATATTCCGGAACAATGA
>DLVP01000010.1:3266-3476 GCA_003445125.1 Oscillospiraceae bacterium
AGGATTGCAGACCGTACACATCAGCATTTGTTTTAATATCGCAAACAACGGCATATTGCCCGCGTGAATTGACAAGCACACAGCCGTTGTTTCCCGCCGGCGCCACACGAACGGAAACCGATTCGGAATCAATGACATTATAGCAAAAAGCCGTAGAAAATAAAAGTATCAGCGAAAGCAGACCTGCGGTCAGAAACGGTTTCGGTTTTT
>DLVP01000010.1:3523-4629 GCA_003445125.1 Oscillospiraceae bacterium
CAAAAGAACCGCCGTAGCCAGTACCCAAAGAGAAAGAAACGGGAAACGTATGTCAATCAACGCATACTTAAAGCCCGCAAACCATCGACAAATGCGTGTAAAAAGAATGGTGCTGACATCCGCGACAAACCCTGGGAGGCACGCGGCACCGGAAATGATCGGACAACATCCGATCAGCGTAGCAAAAAAAGCGAAGAACAGAATGATCGGCATCAGAAGCGCCGCGGGGATATTGGCAAAAATACCGACCGTGGAGAATGTTTTGAAAACGTAAAGGTACATCGGAATCAGCGCGATGTTTGCACATATGCTCACAAGAAACGCATTCAGAGGAAAAAGAAGCTTTTGGACAAACCGTTTTTGTTTTCTCCGAAAGGCTTCAAATCTACCTATAATCGGTTTATTGAGAACAATAATACCCAAAGTGCTGATAAGGGAAAGCTGCAATGAAGTATCCGCCGCAACTCCCGGGTTAAACAAACACATGATCAGGCAAGCGGCACCCACGGATGTCAGTGCATCGTAATCCTGAAACAACAGCATGGCAAAATAAAGGATCATTGCCATAATGCCCGCACGGACAACCGATCGCTCAATTCCCGTGAGCGTCATATAGAACAACGTGAATACAAACGCCACTGCTGCAGCTTTTCGTTCATTCCAGAATTTCAAAAGCAAAAACAGGATTTGTCCGAGAATTGACAGATGCATACCCGAAATCGCAAGCACATGGCTCATCCCCGCACGGCGGAAGACAGATGTTACATCATCCGAAAGCATTCGCCGATCACCTAATGTGATTGCCGAAATAAACCCTACGGTGCTTCGGTGAAACACGCCTTGCTGTACCTTCAGAATTTTATTTCGCAAGCTGAAGAACATACTCTCAAGAAATCCAGCCTTTACGGTATCATCGCGAAACATGCCCGCAGGTGCTGTCGCAGACAAGAAGCAGCCTGCCGACAGACAACGTGTCTGTTGATATGTTTTTTCCAAAGAATCCATATGTACAAGGGTCAGTTCGGTTGTGTAGGATTCCCCGACTTCCACAAACGGCGTGCCATATTCCCAAATATAAATCTTAACGGACTGCCCATCGATTTTTC
>DLVP01000096.1:0-201 GCA_003445125.1 Oscillospiraceae bacterium
CGCCGTCGGTAAAACGGGTGGAAACATTCACATACACCGCGGCGCTGTCCACCGATTGGGTGAAAATGTGCGCCGTTTCTTCATTTTCCGTGACAATCGCATCGCTGTGGTGCGTGGAATGAGCGGCAATATGCGCCACGGCATCCTTCACGCCGTCCACGACCTTCACCGCCAGCACATAATCCAGAAATTCCGTATCAA
>DLVP01000096.1:217-2534 GCA_003445125.1 Oscillospiraceae bacterium
GCCCGCTCGTCCAGCCGCAGCTGTGCCGGATGCGCACGGTTCGGATCGGTCAGCAGGGCTTTGAGCTTCGGCAAAAACGTCGCCGCGATCGGCGCGTCCACCAGGCACACTTCCGCCGCATTGCACACCGAGGGACGGCTCATTTTCGCGTTTTCCACAATCTTCAGCGCTTTTTCCTGATCGGCATCCCGATCGACATAGATGTGGCAAATGCCCGTACCTGTTTCGATACACGGAACGGTCGCCTGTTCCACACAGGCGCGGATGAGTCCCGCGCCGCCGCGCGGAATCAGCAGATCCACCAATCCCACAGCAGTCATCAGCTCGCGCGCACTTTCCCGCGTGGTATCCTCCGGCATCCCGACTGCCGTTTCGGGAAGTCCCGCCTTCTTCAATCCGTCCCGCAGAGCCGTCAAAATCGCGTGGGCGGAACCGTAGGCTTCTTTTCCGCCGCGCAGCACGCAGGCGCTTCCTGCTTTAATCGCCAATGCCGCCGCGTCCGACGTGACGTTCGGGCGGCTCTCGTAGATGATTGCCACCACACCGAGCGGCACCGACACTTTCCGGATCGTCATGCCGTTTTCGCGTTCGACGCGCGACAGTTCCTGTCCGACCGGGTCGGGCAATGCGGCAACCGCACGCATTCCGTCCGCCATGGCGCGAACCCGCGCTTCGTTCAGCGAAAGGCGGTCGATCATCACATCGGAAATCTTTCCGCGCGCCGCCGCCACGTCTTTTTCGTTTTCCCTGAGAATTTCGTCACAGTGCGAAACCAGCGCGTCCGCCATGCACTCCAACGCCCGATTTTTCTGTTCGGAGGTCAGATTCCGCAAAACGGGCGCCGCCTGTTTTGCTTCCAACAAAATTTCATGCGTGCTTTTCATTCTGCCCTCTCCTTTGCCAAAAAACGGGTGCCGACCGGTTTTCCCGCCACAATCTCATACAGCACATCCGGATTCTTTCCGTTGGCAATCACCATGTCAATGCCGTTTTCCGTTGCCAGACGCGCGGCGTGCAGTTTTGTCTGCATTCCGCCCGTTCCGAGCACACTGCCCGCGCCACCCGTCATTGCTTTGATCTCCTCGTTGATTTCCGG
Organism: Oscillospiraceae bacterium; assembly: GCA_003445125.1. GTDB lineage: Bacteria > Bacillota > Clostridia > Oscillospirales > Ruminococcaceae > UBA11540. Next base: position 1,314 of record DLVP01000096.1, read on the forward strand.
CACGACAGGGATCAGCGTCGCCTGCGGGTCTTTATGAGGGTCGGCGGTAAACAAGCCGTCGATATCCGACAGCAAAATCAGCAAATCCGCTTTGACCGCTTTTGCCACAATCGCCCCCAGCGTATCGTTATCACCGATGACGATTTCCTGTGTGGCGATCGTATCGTTTTCATTGATGATCGGGAGCGCCCCCAATTCCAGCAGGCGTCCCATGGTGTTTTCAAAATTCTGCCGCCGATCGTCGTGTTCAATATCGTCCCCCGTCAGCAGAATCTGCGCCACGGTATGATTATACGCCGAAAACAGCCGATCGTAGGTATACATCAGTTCGCACTGTCCCACTGCCGCTGCCGCCTGTTTGGTCGGGATATCGGACGGTCGCGTTTTCAGCGAGAGCTTGCCCGTACCCATACCGATGGCGCCGGACGACACCATAATCATTTCATGACCCGCGTTTTTCAGGTCACTGATTACCGTGCAGAGTCTCTCCACCCGCTGAATGTTCAAAAGTCCCGTGGCGTGTGCCAGTGTGGACGTTCCGATTTTTACTACGATTCGCATTCCGTCATCTCCCTTTACTGTGTGAAAGTATAACACGATTCGACGCGCTTTGCAAGCATTTCCCGCAAAAAATCCTCACGTCACCGTGAGGATTTTCGTTCCCGCATAGCGTTTGCGCTGTTCTTCGTCAAAGGCATAGTCGGTGATCAGGCAATCCACATCGCAGACATGGCACAGCACCGACCGACATTCCAGTCCCACCTTTTCATGGTCGATGATACAGCAGCTCATTTTCGCGTTCTGCCGCATGACCGTGCGGAGCGTATGGTAGCAACCGACAGGCGTCAGCCGCGTTGCGCCGATTTCGCCCGTTTCCGAAAGCACTTCTTCCGAAAAAAAGGATTTATCCGCGTGATAGCGCATGGCGTTTTCGACCGTCACCTCGCCGCCGAGCATACTCGGCGGTTCCACCACAGATCCTCCCAGGCAGATCGTGCGGATCGGAAATTCGCTCAGATACAGCACCAGTGCCGCATTATTGGTGATCACCGTCAAATCCTTCTTTTCCGTGATATACCTGCCGATGCACTCGGTCGTGGAAGAACCGTCGATGAACACGGTATCGCCGTCGGCGATCAGATCCGCCGCCGCTTTGCCCATTTTGTTCTTGATTGATTTCATCTTATGATACCGGAAAATCAACGGCACGCTTTTTGCCTC
>DLVP01000096.1:2567-4934 GCA_003445125.1 Oscillospiraceae bacterium
CCACACCGCCATAACTGCGGCGGATGAGCTTCTGATTCTCCATGACCGTCAGGTCACGGTTGATCGTGGCATTGCTGTACTCCAGCTGCTGCACCAGGTATTTCACCGTGACATAGCCGTTCTTTTTTAGGATATCATAGATTTCCTCCATGCGTTCCTTCTGGTACATAATCCGCCTCTTTTTTGAGAAATGTTGAGAATTTACAGATTTTTCAGCCATACTTGAAAAGTTTTGATAAATTTACTATAATTGTACACGAAATTTTCGCCGATTGCAACCGATTTTTTTGAGAGGAAGTGACTCATGAAAGATTTGACTTCGGGAAACATCTACAAAACTTTTCTTCTCTTCACCATACCGCTGGTATTCGCCGCGTTACTGTCGCAGACCTACAATCTGCTGGACACCGTGATTGCGGGAAAATTTCTCGGTGACAGCGGCATCGCCGCCATCGGCTCCACTTCCTCCTTCATGGACTTTCTCTCCAGCGCTTTCTGGGGCTATTCCGCCGGATTCTCCATTCTCGTGGCACGGCTGTTCGGTGCCAAAGATTTCGTCCGCATGAAGCACACCGTCCGCAGCAACCTTTTTCTCTTGATTGCCGCCATGATTCTCTGCTGCGCTCTCTGTCTGATCTTTGCCGACCCGATCCTCGGATTTCTGAAGGTTGATCCGGACATCTATGCGCAGGCAAAAATTTATTATCTCCTCTATGTTTCCGGTCTTCCGCTGATCATTCTCAGCACCTCCGGCGTTCACATCTGCAATTCGCTGGGCATGAGCGGATATCCGCTGAAAATGTCCATTCTCTCCGCGGTTCTCAATCTGTCCGGAAACCTTTTGTCCGTCGCGGTCTTCAAGGCGGGCGTGGCGGGAATTGCCCTTTCCTCGGTATTCGCGGCTTTGGTAGCGGACGTTTTTTATGTGTTCAAAATTCGGCGCTGCTACAAGGAGCTTTCTCTCCCCAAAGACCGCTTTTCTCTCGATCTGTCGCTTGTGAAAACCTCTTTGTCCTATGCCGTCCCCACCATGGCGCAGCAATTCACCATGTACTGTTCTTCCTTCCTCGTTTCCCCGTTGGTCAACGGTATTTCCGGGGGTGCCACCGCCGCTTACGCCGTGGCGCTGAGGCTGTATTCCCTCTCCGCTTCCGTTTATCAGAACGCCATTAAGACCCTCAGCACCTACACGGCACAGAGCGTGGGCGCACAAAAGTTCGGACAACTCAGAAAAGGCGTGCGCGTGGGGTGGCTCCAAGCAAATCTGTTTTTGCTTCCGCCGCTGCTTCTCTGCGTCTTTTTCGCCGAACCCGTCTGTCGGGCGTTCTTCCCCGCAGGATTTGTCGGCGAAGGGCTGGATTATGCCGTGCTGTTCGCGCGATGGTATCTGCCGTGGATCGTCTTTAACCTTGTCAACAGCCTTTTCCACGCTTTTTACCGCGGGGTTGCCGCGATGCGCCTGCTGTTGACCATGACGCTGCTCGGCGCTGTGGCACGCGTAGTCCTCTCCTTCCTGCTGCAACCGTTGCAGGGTCTCCGCGGAATCTATCTGGCGTTGGTGCTCTCGTGGGTGATCGAAGCGGTGGTCACCACGGCGCTGTATCTGAGCGGACGCTGGAAGCTCCGTCTGATGAAGGAATATTCGTTGGATCCCGCACAAAAAGATGCGATCTTTCAGTAAATATTTTGTCGGTGAAAAGCCCTGCGGAGCCGCAGGGCTTTTTTACCGTCCTTATCAAAATTTTTCGGCATTGGCAGGATTTCTCTGCCGATGCCCTATGGATGGGGTGTTTTTCGGAATCAGTTTATCAGCGTTATGTGTGCTGTCCGTAATCGGATGTCTTTGGTTTTTCTTTTTTGCGTCAGACTTTTCGGGCATACAAGCGGTTTCACCAAAACGCGCTGGCGCCGGGTCGGGGCGCTGCCGCACTTCCCGCGCTTTCGGTGATTCCGTCCTTCTCCCCCGAACGCAAGCGCCGTCTGCGCACCGTCGCGTTGGTGTCCCTCGTACTATTTGCGCTTTGTTTTGTGCTTTCCTACATCGTATGCACCATCGTCGCCGGATCGCTTGAATTCTGGCACGTATGGGGCTGGTTTTCCGTTTGATTTCACTGCCACAGACTCTTTTTCCACAACATCAGCGGCAAGCCGAACGCCGACAGCAGCACCAGTGCCGTGGCATCCTTTTCCACTGCGGAAACGATGACTCCCATCAGGATCAGCAGTGCGCCGCACAGGCGTTCCTTCCGTGTTTTGCGGCGCGTGACCACCAAAGTCATTTCCGGCTCATAGGTTGTATTTCTTTCCGCATTGTTCATCGTTTTCTCATCCTTTCCTTTTGACGCTTCGCTTAAATGACAAAGTGAA
>DLVP01000157.1:0-2305 GCA_003445125.1 Oscillospiraceae bacterium
TAGTGACATCATATGGTCGCAGTCGTCCCGATTTCTCGGCGGTCCGAAAAGAATATTCATCGGCTCGCGTTTGCGGATGCGAACCACACAGGCGGTGGTATCGTCTCCGGGATGATTCCCGTACAGGCGGTTACACTCATCCACCAGCATGGTGGAAAGGGTCTTTGCCGTATAGCCGACGTGCGCTACCGACTGGATATACTCGGCGATATCGTCCACCTTCCATCCGAAATTGAACGCTGTACCGATGCCTGCGTGCGGGCAACCGTCGCTCATGGCAACAAAAATATCATTTTCCTGCAGCTTGATGGCTGACTTGTAAATCTTTTTCCCACCGATTGACAGTTCATCCTTCGGATAATCATAGCGTTCACAGTTGCGCAGCATGATGATCATCGGATTATCATACTGAATCAGTTCGGCGGTGGTGTTGTCAATCAGATGAATGATCGTAAACGTCGAATACGCCACTCCACGCACCGAGCAGATCGGCAATGTCACGGCAATGGTGGAAACGCACTCTTCCAGTGCCAGCCCCTCTGCCATCATTGTGGAAATGATTTTGGAGGTCAGCGTGGAAAGAATACTTGCCTTCACCCCGCTGCCTAAGCCGTCGGCAAGGACAATGACCGTGGAATTTTCGTCCTGTTCCACGATGTCCACGTGGTCGCCGCACAGCTGTTCCCCCTCGTGGTTGATGCTTTTCCAGCCAATGTCCGCACAGAGATTATTCATCAGCAATCGACTCCTTCAGTTTGGAAAGTGCTATTTTGGTTTCTGCCGCCGTCTCTCCCAACAAGGAGGCAATTTCCTGCACGATACGCATCTGTTTATCCACCACGCGGTCGGCAGTTTCCACCGTCTGGCGGCTCATCGCTTCTTTCTGTTCGCGGATGGCTTCTTCTTCCGTGACATCACGCAACAGGCACACGAGCAGACGGTATTCTTTATCTTAAATAATGGTTTCTTCCACATAACGGTCATATTCCGCAAGATAAGTGCGGTGGTCATGCAGGTTTCTCCCCGTGCGCAGCACGTCCAGAAAATCCTTCGGATCAAGAATCCGAATCACCTGATCGCCCAGCACATCCGTTTCCGAGCGGAGATTCATAATCTTCAATGCGGCGCGGTTGATCTGCTGCACCTCCAGTTTTTCATTGAGCACAATCAGTCCGTTGGGCGTATTGCGGACGATATTGTCCGAAAAGCTCTCGGCTTTGTCCTTCAGCTACGGCAGGCACATCGAAATTTCCGCTTTGCCCTGAAACACCGCCACCGCTTTTTCGCGGCAGGTGTTATACCCGCAGGAACCGCAGTTGAGTTCGTCCGAGGGTTTGGTTTTCCCCATCTGATGCAGAATTTCCGTGATTTCTGCCTCGGTCGGCGGCTGCAGCTTCTTTTGAATGGCAGCAAACGTCTTTTCCAACGCCAGCGGATCGGGCTGCTGGACCTCGAAGTCCTTTTTCCCCGCGAAGCGCGTCACCGAAATATAGTCTTCTACCGGTGCGCGATGATATTTTTCCATTACCGGACCGCCGATACAGCTCCCGATGCAGGCGGACATTTCGATGAAGCAGCGGTGAATCTTTCCGGATTCGATATCCTTAAGCGCCGCCATACAGTTTTCCACGCCGTCCAGCGCCATATAGGCATATCCGCTGTCCTCGGGGAAATCCATAGTTTTCAGAATTCCGCCCGTCGTCGGGAACAGACGCGCACGACTGTGTTCATCGGCATCCGGCTCCACGGCAAGCTCGACATTCTGCGCTTTCAGCCACCGCGTCAGATCATCAAAGGTCAGCACGGCATCGACAAAACCTTCGTAATACTGTGCTTCGTCCTTTTTTGCCACGCACGGTCCGATGAACACCGTTTTGGCATTCGGAATCCGCCGTTTAATATCCTGGCAATGTGCCTGCATCGGCGAAAGGACGTTTGCCAGATACGGCAAAAGCTCCGGAAACTGCTTTTGAATCAGCAAATTCACCGAATGACAGCAGGAAGTGATGATGATATCCCGCTGGGCTTCCTGCAGCAGCCGCTCGTATTCTTTTTTCACAATGGTTGCGCCGACGGCGGTTTCTTCCACGTCGTAAAATCCGAGCTTTTTCAACGTGTCCTTCATGGCGTGGATTCCCACGCCGTCGTAGTTTGCAGCAAATGACGGCGCGAGACTGACTACCACCGGATCACCGCTTTGCAGAAACACCTTCACCTTTTCGGTTTCGTCCACGATCTGTTTGGCATTCTGGGGACAGACGACAAAGCACTGCCCGCAAAGAATGCACTCGTTGCCGATAATATA
>DLVP01000157.1:2361-2631 GCA_003445125.1 Oscillospiraceae bacterium
TTGCAATTGGATTTTTTTAACGTCAGACAGTCCATGCTTGACAAACCTTCCGTTCTTCCCGACGGTGCGCTTACGCTCTTGCCAGGATATTTTCATTGAAAAATTCATCGACCGTATCCGGTGTCACGGAACAGAAATTCCCATCCACCGACACTGCCACGCCCTCTTGGCATTTTCCCATACAGAACGTACCGTTCAATTCCACTTTATCCGCCAACTCGTGTTTACGGATTAGGTCCTGCAATCGCTGCACCACCTGGCGCGAGCCTT
>DLVP01000001.1:0-2496 GCA_003445125.1 Oscillospiraceae bacterium
GGTATCAGGGAGAGAGCAATACATCCATGGCAGAGGCAGAACGGTATGCGGATATGCTGCGTGCACTAATCGGCCTCTGGCGGAAAAAGGACGAAAACGAAGCCTTGCCGTTTTACGTGGTGCAGATTGCCGATACGTTTGATACCCCGCAATGGAAGCGACTGCAACAGGCACAGAGCGAAGCGGAGGATCGCGAAAACAAGATTTTCGTGATTCGGAGCGGGGATGTCTGCGAAAAAGGAATGATTCATCCGAAAACCAAGAAAGCACTTGCCGAACGGATTTATGAAGAAATGAAATAATCACGCTGCCCGCCGTTTTTTTAAAACGGCGGGCAGCGTGCGCTTCACTCAGAGTTTAAGTATACTGCAAAGAATGCCACGGTCGGTCAGATCAACGGCGGCATAGGAAGGGTCGCCGTATCGCGGAGAATAAACGCTGCCGGGGCAAACCAGATACATGCCGTTTTTATAGTCGCAGCGTGCGATATGAGTGTGACCGTACAAAACAATGTCCGCCCCCTTTTCGGCGGCGCGAAGAAGCAGACGGCTGTCGTCGGATTTGATGCCGTACCGATGCCCGTGTGTGCAGAAAACCTTTACTCCGTCAAAATCCAACATAAGCTCTTCCGGGTACAGACAAAAGCCGTCACAGTTTCCGCGCACGGCGAAAAATTCCTTTTGCGGGAAAAGCGTTTTCAACTCGTCGATGTCACTTGCCCCGTCGCCGAGAAAAAGAAAATGTTTGACCGTCGGGTTTTCGTCCACCACCTTGCGGGCGGCGAAAAAATGATTGTGAGAATCGGAAAAAGCAATCAGACGCATAGAAACCTCCGTGAATGTGTCTACAAAAGAACCCTTGTGCATAGAATGTAATGGTATCATAATCCGATGGAATTTGCAAGAGGTGGCTATGAAAGAAAACAGGTTTTCCGACGAAAAAATGGAAGGACTCTGGAAATTGGCGGGGAAGAAAATGGGACTCTCCTCCGAAGAATTGAAACGGCGGCTGGACAACGGGGATTTTTCGGGCTTCGGGAACGCCGATTCGGAAAAACTCAAGCAGTTTTTTTCCGATCCGGAGGCGTGTAAAAAGCTGATGAATTCCCCGGCAGCGCAAGCACTACTGAAGAGATTTCAGGGTTAGGAGGCAGAGCCTTGGATGACCTGTCTGCAAAAATTTCGGAGATTCTCGGCTCCGAAGAAGGAATGAAACAGTTTGAGGAAATGGCACGGATGTTGGGGGTGGACCCTACACAGGCGCGTCAGACGGCGGACACAATCAAGGAACGGGAATCATCGCCTCCGCCGATGCCCGACGGGGGGATCGATATGATGGCGGTGATGCAGATTTTGCAGCAGATGAACCGACAGGATCGCAATACCGCTCTTCTGGACGCGCTCAAACCGTATATGAGCAAGGAACGGGTGCAAAAGATCGAGAACGCCAAAAAAATTATGAATTTGATGCAGCTTTTGCCGATGCTCGGAAAAATGAGCGGTCAATGACGCCGTTTTTCGGAAGAACAGGCGGTTTTTTCGACCGTGAAAGCGATTTGCTGCTGTTGGTGATTCTTTTACTGATGAACGAAAACGCCGATTGGCGGCTCATTCTGGCGCTGGTGTATATTTTGATGTAACCTGTCGAAAAGGATTGCAATTGTACAAAAAGCATAGTACAATAAAAGATAGCTTTTCGATGGGAGGATGTCTGCGTGTACACTTTGCGAAGAATGCACCCGCTTTCGGCGTTTTTGTTTTTTGCCGCCGTGCTTGTGCTGACGGTGCTCACCTATGATCCGTGCTGGCAGGCGGTTTCTCTTGTGCTTTCGCTTGCCATGGCGCTGGAAAACGGCGGGAAAAAGGCGTGGCGCTTTTTTTGGAAAACGGCGGTGCCGTTTGCGCTGTTGATCGCGCTGATCAATCCGCTTTTCAACCATCGCGGGACGACGGTGCTTTTTTACTTTGCGAAAAATCCTTTCACGCTGGAATCCGTGCTATTCGGCGGCGCGTCGGGAATGATGATGCTTTCGGCAGCGCTGTGGTTTTACAGTTATGGGAGAATTGTGACTTCCGAAAAATTTCTGTATCTGTTTTCTCCGATCGCCCCAACCGCGGCGCAGATGCTGGACACCGCCCTGCGCCTGATTCCGAAGCTGTCGGCACAGGCACGGGAGGTCTGGACGGTGCAGAAACAGTTTGTCCCCAAATCTAAAAAATTGCTTCTCTGCAAAAATGTGTTGACGGCGCTGCTGACATGGGTGCTGGAGGATGCGGTGGACACCGCGGACAGCATGAAAGCGCGGGGATACGGCTCAGGAAAGCGGACAAGCATTGCACACTATACGTTTTGCCTTTCCGACGGGCTTCTCTGTGCGGCGAGCGCGGTGCTGCTGATCGGCACGGTCATACTGACGGCAGGCGGTTTTGTCGGTTACGAATTTTTCCCTCGCCTGTCACGTCACGGCGGATGGATCATGGGCTTGCTTGCGGCGGG
>DLVP01000001.1:2506-2877 GCA_003445125.1 Oscillospiraceae bacterium
TGCCGCCGTGGTGCTTGCCGCACTCCTTGGTATGGTAACGGAAGATGTCAGAAAGAGGTCGTTATGAAAATTGAGATACAGGATTTGTCTTTTTCTTATCCGCAGAGTCGGGTTCCGGCGTTGAATCATGTGACAATGACCGTGCAGAGCGGAGAAGTGATTCTTCTCTGCGGTGCTTCCGGTTCGGGAAAAAGCACCCTTTTGCGATGCCTGAAAAAAGAACTCTGCCCGGCGGGAACACGGACGGGTGCGGTTCTTCTGGACGGCAGGAGCATGGAGGAACTCTCGGCTTCCGATGTCGGGTTTGTGATGCAGAATCCGGAAAATCAGATCGTCTGTGAGGACGTGCGGCACGAATTGGCGTTCGGGCT
>DLVP01000004.1 GCA_003445125.1 Oscillospiraceae bacterium
GGACGGCAAGGTCGGTTCTCCCTGCGGTGCCTGCCGCGAGTATATGATGCAGCTGGATCGGGACAGCGGAGAAATTGAGATTCTGACGGATCTTGAAACCGAACAGACCGTCCGACTCAAGGAACTGCTCCCCAATTGGTGGGGAAAAGAACGGTTTGCCGATTTTCCGAAAATGTTTCGCGAGTAGACCCGTTGACACCGCACCCGCCCCTGTTATAATAAGGACAGGAACGGAGGCAATTTCATGATCAATGACGGGAACGATACCGCCACCGCAGAGAATTTCACCGCCGCCTTCGGACTGCATAAGGGAGAATCGCCGTTTTCCGAATTGGTGCGGCGGCAATGAGCATCTCGCGCGCCCCACGCTTCATGCGCGGGGCGCGTTTATGCGTGTGCCGGGTATTTTGCCGGGGTTACTCCGAACTTCCGTTTAAAAAGCGTTCCGAAATACTTTTCGCTTGCAAATCCCGACATCTCCGCCACCTCAAACACCTTGAACTCCCGTGAGTTTATCAATGACACGGCATATTCCATCCGCATATCGGCAATCAGCTCCTTGGGCGACTTTCCGAACAGCTCGCGTACATACTTCCGCAGCGTTACCTCGCTCATATACATCAGCAGCGCCAGGTCCTTCACGGTGAAATCGGGATTTTTATAGTTTTCACAGACAAAACGGTTGATCTGTTCGCGCATTCGATTGTCTTTCCTTTCTTCTCCGTCAAAGTTTTTCGTGGCAAGCTCCAATATCTCATAAAAAAGCTGGATGAGCTTGTACTTATACCCGCGGCGCTTTTCTTTTGAAACAGAAACCATTTTTTCAAATAATGTGCGGATGTCCTCAAAATTTTTCGGTTGAAACAGTTCGATTTTTTTAAAAATCCGATTATATATTTTGAAATTCACCGCGATCATGTATTCGTTTTTCGATACCCTTCTGTACGGGCATTGAGCCGGGAAAAAAACGAGAGTTCCGTCCGTCGCACGGTACTCTTCGTTTCCGCTTGTAATCAGCGTATCTGCCGTTATTCTCAGTGAGAGGGAGCAAAAGTCGCGTCTTCCGACATTGTGGGTATTTTCGTGATGAAATTCAAACACATCCAAAAGTTCCGCCGCAATATCTTCGCAGTTGAAAAACATTGCACTCACTCCTTTTTTAGAATGAAATCCATTCTATCACACCTCTTTCGAAATTTCAACTTTTTCTTGTGTTTTTGAGGTTGCATATTCGGTATTCGGGTGATATAGTTAAGAAAAAAGGAGGCAGGGGAATGACTGAAAATAAGGTGTATCAATACATAAAAGACGGAGAGAGCGCATTTTTTTCTCGCGCCGATCGTGACATTGAACGAAACAGAAAAAGCAATTTTGAGCTTGTAATCTCCGATGCGCAGGGGAATCCTGTCAAAAACGCCGAAGTCGCTGTGCACATGACACAGATCGATTTCAACTTCGGAGCAAACATTTTCATGCTCGGTGAATATGACACAGAAGAGGAAAACAGACGCTATGAAAAAGAGTTCTGCAAGCTCTTCAACAGCGCCTCCGTTCCGCTTTATTGGGAAGGCACCGAGCCTCGCCGCGGTTATTTGCGTTACAGCGCGGACTCGAAACGCGACTGCTACCGTCGTCCGCCCGCGGACGCGGTGCGTGACTTCTGCCGGGATCATGGGCTTCGTATGAATGGACACCCGCTTTTCTGGCACGAGTTCATTCCGCACTGGCTTCCCGACAATTTCAATGAGCTTAAACTGCTCCTTGTAAAGCGCTTTGAGGATATTTCCGACCGTTACAGCAAGGATTTTGAACGGTTCGACGTGGTAAACGAGCCGTCACGGATCTATGACGTGTTTATAGGGAACCGATATAACCCGAAATGGAAATACATTGTTCCCGATGATGATTACATTCCGTGGATTTTCGGACTTGCCGATCGCCTGTTTCCGACGAACACGCTGATTCTCAACGATACGGTTGGGGCATCGTTTGGAGAGTTCCGCGGAAAATACAGTGCCTTTTATCTGAATATTGCGTCACTGCTCGACCGCGGGGTAAGAATTGACGAGATAGGAATGCAGTGCCATCTCGGCGAAAACGATCCGAGAAATGTATATAATTCGGAAATTCTCTACGATATTCTTGATACCTATGCAAGTCTCGGAAAGACGATCAACATTTCCGAAGTCGGTATTCCTTCCGTTTTTGGGGGAGTTCCCGACGAAGAGCTTCATGCGCTTGCCGCGGAGCGTCTTTATAAGACCTGTTTTTCTCACGAAAAAGTAACCGGAATTACTTGGTGGAATCTTCCCGACGACGGGGTGCTTACCACGAAGCGTGCGGCAGGCAATGAAAATCTTCCGTCAAGCGGACTGATTGACGGCAGCTATAATGAAAAGCTTGCGTACAAAACGCTCGATTGCCTGATTAACCGTGAGTGGACAACCAAAGAAACCGTCAGGACAAACGAATTCGGAATTGCTTCCTTCCGCGGATTTTACGGAAAGTATGATATTACCGTCAATGACGGAAAAACCGAGTCGAAGACGAGCGTCGCCCTCTGTAAAGGCACTCCGACGGTGCGCAAGATCACAAGGTAGGATTCTTTTGCACCGGCGGAAAAACCGCGCGCCCCGCTTTTTGCGGGGCGCGCTTTCTCTGCCTCGGTCTGCGTACCAGGCACTTTCCGCCGCACCCGAAAAACGGGGTGGTATTTCCTTTTGCAAAAAATGGTTTGACTCTTGCTTTTCGATGCGGGGTGTGGTATACTGAAAGTGAATGAACAGTCATTTATTTATTCGCGAAAATCCCGCGCATAAATGACCCGGAATGCCGCATAGGGATGGCAGAGGACTGCGACATTTCGGGATGGATGTGTCGAAAAACAAACGGGTGTCCGTCCGTTTGCAGAAAAAGGACTCCCATTTTCCGACGGAGGTAATGAAAATGAAAAAACGAATCCTGTCAATTCTTCTCGCCCTGTGTATGGCACTGAGCCTTGCGCCGACGGCAGTGTTTTCCGCCGCGGTGGATTACGGCTTTGTAATCAACGGGCAGAGTGTCACCAGCGAGAATATTCACAACCTTTCCGGTGTGACGGGTACGATCAGCTATGACCCGACGACCAAGACGCTCACACTGGACAATGCGACGATCACGGTTTCCGCTTCGGCATCCAAAGTTCCTACGGGAATTTATTGCAAAAAAGCGGTTTCGGCGATTACCCTTATCGGAAAAAACGAAATCAAATTCGGCGCGGAGACTTATACGGATTCCTACTATGCATACGGAATCAATTTTGCCAAAGTTGATGGGGAAGAAGTAACCATTCAGGGCAAAGACAGGGAAAAGGACATTCTGAAAATCACGATGCCGAAAATAGAAAGCCAATACACGACGCGTATGATGGGAATCGATTCGATCGGTAACAACCTCACGGTAGAAACGTGTACGCTGGATATCCTTTTTCCGGGCGGCAAATCCTTGTACGGAATACGCACATCTGATGCCGGAGCGGCAAGACATTCGATCACGATCAAAAACAGCATTTTTTACGGCGTCATCGGAAAAGACAGAAAAGGAACCGTACAGACTACGTCACATTCCTACGGCAACGTATTATACGCTTACGGCAGCGATATCACGATCACGGATTCTGTGGTTACCGCAGGATTCTATTCCGAAAAAATTCCGTCACAGACTGCTGCGTTTGAAGGACGAAATCTTACGCTGACGAATTGTCAATTGACGTTGGATGCCAAGGGCGGAAGTAAAACCGAAGCGGGAAACAAAAATGCGTCTGTTCGCGCCCTTCATGCCAGCGGCGGAAAAATCGTACTGACAAACTGCCACGGAACGATCACGTCGATGAACGGCTCCGACGGAAAAAGCTACGGTATTGACCTCTGGAACAATGTGCCGGATCAGTGCCTGACCATTGATCGCTGCTCGTTGGATATTACCGCAGGAATGCAGGCAATTCTGATCGAGGGCGACAGCAATACCGCAAAACAGCCTATATTCAAGAATATCAACCGGATTACCTATGGCGCGGATGCCGCAAGCGCGACAACGGAAAAAGCGGGTGCCGTCACCGCCGAATATTACTGGCGCAACCCGTATTTTAAATCGTTGGAATACGCTTCCGCCGTTTCTCTGAACAAAGAAACGCTTACACTGACTGACGGCGAGAGCGAAACGCTTACCGCCGAAGTCGCCTCTTCCCGTGCGGAACAGCGCGTCACGTGGAGTTCCGACAATGCGGCAATTGCCACTGTGGACGCAAACGGCAAAGTGACGGCAGTAGGTGTCGGTACGG
>DLVP01000210.1:0-669 GCA_003445125.1 Oscillospiraceae bacterium
CGACGGTGTGGTGAATGCCGAAACGTATTCCCGCAGTATACTGTAAGGAGGATCACATGAAGAAAATAGCCGTCATGGGACATGGCGTCGTGGGAAGCGGCGTTTGCGAACTGATGATGAAAAATGCCGCCGTTATCGAAAAACGGTGCCGCGAAAAACTGGAGATCAAGTATATTCTGGACTTGCGCAGCTTTGACGGGCTGTCGTATGCGCAGAAGTTTATTCACGATTTCGACCTGCTGGTCAATGACCCGGAAGTGTCGATTGTAGTGGAAGTGATGGGCGGTGTGGAACCCGCGTATTCCTACGCGAAGGCTTGTCTGGAACGCGGAAAAAGCGTGGTGACGTCCAATAAAGCGCTGGTGGCGGCAAAGGGAACGGAGCTGCTGAAGATCGCGCAGGAACATCATGTTGCGTTTTTGTTTGAAGCCGCCGTCGGCGGCGGAATTCCGATTATTCAGCCGCTGTGTACCGCACTCAATGCCAATCGGGTTACACAGGTGGCGGGAATTCTCAACGGTACGACGAATTTCATTCTGACGAAAATGATCCGTGAGCGGGAGTCTTTTGAAAAAGCACTTAAAACCGCACAGGAACTCGGCTATGCCGAGCGTGATCCCTCCGCTGATGTGGAAGGGATGGATGCCTGCCGCAAAATCTGCATTCTGG
>DLVP01000210.1:694-2661 GCA_003445125.1 Oscillospiraceae bacterium
AACGGTGAAAACCGAAGGAATCACCGCAATCACCGATGAGGATGTCCGTGCGGCGGAAGCTCTCGGATACGTGATCAAACTGATCGGACAGGCAAAGAAGGTCGGCGAAAAAGTGTCGCTGATTGTGGCGCCGATGCTGGTTGCGAAAAATCATCCGCTCGCTTCGGTCGAGGACGTATTCAACAGTATTCTGGTGCACGGAGATGCGGTGGGAGATGCGATGTTCTACGGCGCGGGCGCGGGAAAATTCCCGACGGCTTCGGCTGTCGTGTCCGACGTCATGAATGCGGCGGTCGGAAATTTCTATACGGAGTCTGCGGCGTGGAAGGAACCGGATCCGCAATTGCAACTTCCGCATGAGGAGCGGGTAAGCGCGTTCATGCTGCGTACCGAGGATTCCCTGCCGGAAGATGTGGCGGCAAGAAAGGTGTCCGGTGCGGTGCTGACGAATCCGATCAGCGAAGCGCGGGTACAGCAGCTGAAAAAAGAAGCCCGTATTGCTTCTGCCGTGCGCGTGTTTTCCGCGGAGGACGACCATGATTAAAATACGTGTACCGGCGACCAGCGCCAACCTCGGATCGGGATTCGATTGTCTGGGAGTTGCCCTGGATTTATACAACAATATGTATATGGAAGAATATGATGGTATAGACATTTCCTCGTTGGATGATACGCCGATTCCGACCAATGAACATAATCTGGTCTATCAGACGGTGAAACGTCTGTATGAAGAATGTGGGAAACCGTTTCCCGGACTGCGTCTGCAACAGGAAAACAAGATTCCGATGGCGCGCGGATTGGGAAGCAGCTCGGCGTGCATCGCCGGAGCCCTGGTCGGTGCGAATCATCTGCTTCACGAACTGCTGTCCAAACAGGAACTGTTGAACCTGGCGGCAACACTGGAGGGACATCCCGACAATTCCACCCCGGCGATTCTCGGCGGATTCACAGCTTCGGTGTTTGACGGAAAAACCGTACACTGGGTGCAGAAGCCGATGGATGACACGCTGTCCTTTGTCGCCTTCATTCCGAATTTTCCGCTGAAAACTTCCGTGGCACGGGCGGCACTTCCGAAAACCGTTGACCATAAGGACGCGGTGTATAACCTGTCCCGTGCAGCGCTGACCGCTGCGTCGCTGTTTTCGGGAAAATATGAAAATCTGGCAGTGTCTATGAGTGATAAATTGCATCAGCCGTACCGTTTGCCATTGATTCGCGGCGCGCGGGAGGTATTTGAACTGTCCGCTTCGCTTGGGGCTTTGACTACTTATCTCAGCGGTGCGGGATCCACGATCATGTCCGTGGTTGAAAAGGACGGCGAGGCTTTTGTCGGAAACGCCCGCCGGAAAATGGGAGAATACGGACTGAAAGAGTGGAACCCGGTGCTTTTGAAAGCGGATAATACAGGAACAACCGTTTATTGATCTTGGAGGTAACCCTATGAGCCTGATTGTACAAAAATTCGGCGGAAGTTCGGTGGCAAACGCCGAACGCTTGTTTAATGTCGCCCGCATTATCTCGGATACTTATAACCAAAAGAACAGCGTGGTCGTGGTCGTTTCCGCGCAGGGAGATACTACCGACGAGCTGATTGAAAAAGCGATGGAAATCAATCCGCATCCTTCCAAACGGGAAATGGATGCCCTGCTGTCCACGGGAGAGCAGATTTCCGCGTCACTGTTGGCAATGGCACTGGAAAAACTCGGCTATCCGGTGATTTCTCTGACCGGTTGGCAGGCGGGATTCCATACCGACACCAATCACGGCGCGTCCCGCATTAAGGACGTGCAGGCGGAGAGAATCGAAAACGAGCTTGCCAAAAACAATATCGTCATCGTCACAGGATTCCAGGGAATCAACCGCTACGATGACATTACCACGCTCGGACGCGGCGGGTCGGACACCAGCGCCGTGGCGATTGCCGCCGTGCTGAAGGCGGATCTTTGCCAGATCTATACCGATGTGGA
>DLVP01000210.1:2769-3571 GCA_003445125.1 Oscillospiraceae bacterium
GGTCGAAATGGCGAAAAAGTATAATGTGAATCTCGAAGTGGTTTCCAGTCTCGAACGAGTACCCGGAACGAAAGTCAAGGAGGTAATCAAAGTGGAAAAAATGTTGATCAGAGGCGTGACCAGCGACAAAAATGTCGCCCGTATTTCGATTATGGAACTTCCGGACAGCCCCGGTATTGCGTTTAAAATCTTCTCGGCGCTGGCGTCCAGACGGATCGATGTCGATATCATTCTTCAGTCGATCGGACGCAATAATACGAAGGATATCAGCTTCACGGTCTCCAAGGATAATAAGGATCTTGCAATCGAAGTGCTCCATTCGGTCATTCCCAACGCTTCGGTCACCTGCAACGATCAGATTTCCAAGGTGTCGATCGTCGGTGCGGGAATGCAGTCGAATCCCGGCGTGGCAGCAAAGATGTTTGAGGCACTGGCAGATGCCAATATCAATATCCAGATGATCTCGACCAGTGAGATCAAACTGTCGGTGCTGATTGATCAAAAAGACACCGACCGTGCCGTCCAGGTAATCCATGAGGCGTTCATCGGATAAATTTTTTCAAAATCCGAAAAATAATGCTTGCATATTGGAAAACCCTGTGTTATAATATATAAGCATTTGTATGCCGCTCGCCGAAAGACGGGTGGGGGTTAATGACAATCCCCGTGATTGCACATTAAAGCGGACAGTCCTCTGCCACGAGATGGGAATGAATGTCTGAAAATTAAGGAGGAACAAACATGGACGCACTGAAACTGATTGCTCAGGAAAGCGTAAAGAAAGAAATCCCGGCTTTTGAAG
>DLVP01000047.1:0-1698 GCA_003445125.1 Oscillospiraceae bacterium
CGCCGATGCTGATCCTGGACGAGGCCACTTCCTCCATCGATACCCGCACCGAGGTGCGCATTCAGGCGGCCTTTGCCCGTATGATGCAGGGCCGCACCAGTTTCATTGTGGCGCACCGCCTGTCCACGGTCAAGGATGCCGATCGGATCGTGGTGCTCAAAGACGGCGTGTGTGCCGAATGCGGCACTTACGAGGAATTGTTTGAAAAGAAGGGCGAGTTTTACAAATTCCGCATGATGCAGGTATAAAGGAACCCCCGCGCTTTCGCGCGGGGGTTATTTTACACAGAAATCGGGATTGACTTTTTGTAAGTGGCTTTGGTGCCGTTTTCGGTTATGGCAGTAAGGGAAACGTGATAATATTTAAAAATTCCTTGAAGATAACGGGCAGGAATGAACAATTGAAAATTATAAGTCTCTCCCGGCTGAAGAATAACGGGATCACTTGCTGCGACATACGACCGGCTGTTGACGGTGATGTCGGTAGCTATACGATTGGCGTCGAAACGCACTTCGTGTTCACTGTGATTGGTAACTTGCCAAACCAGAAAACAGTCGAGATCAAGAATTTTATAATTGATGATTCCCACACTGATCGTGTCCGGGACTTTTTTTGCTGCGGAAATGTTGGAACAAAGCACCCAAACGCTGATAGACAAAGCTGATACAAGAAGAATGGTGAGCGTACAAATCAGCACTTTTTGTGACTTCATACCAACGGATCTCCTACTTTCCAAGTGACATCAATGGAGGCAACCTTGCGATAGGTGGTTGTTGAGGTGGAGGAACCACTGACGGAAAATCCGGCTGCTTCAAAACCGGCACCGAGGGTGTTCTGCACGGTTACAGTGGCACAGCCGCGGCTACGAAATCGCAAAGAGGTTCCGTAAGGCGGTCCGACAGTGACATTTGTGTAGAACTCCTCCCAATTATACTCTCCGGAAGAACGGGCTTTGGACCAAGTGGCGACAATGTCGGCAAAATTGCAATGTCCGCCGCATTCGACTTCTACCAGACAACCGACTTCAATAAGTACGCCGTTTCCGATATCGGAAACAATCCAACGCTCCTCGTAGGATTGTCCTTGAGGTTGAATAAGACTATTCGAAAGAAGAGAGGCGTCTTTACTTCTCAGAATTTCCATCGCTTCATCGGCTGAAACCCTGCGGGTGCCTTTGGAAATGGGACAGGGGGACAGCGTCCCAAAGGAGAGAGGAAGGGAAACTGTCGGTGATTGCGCAAAAGCGGTGATGCTGACAGTAAATGCTGACAACAAAATTACAAAAAATATTAAAAGCTTTTTCATTTAATTACTCCTTTTTAGACGGTGATATTTGTGTATTTTTATAATTGTATAGTTATCACCTACTTTTATCAAGCAACTATTAAAGCTTTAATGCCGATATAATAACATTAAAAATTTACTTTGTCAATATTTTACTGTAAAAAATAAAATAATGCCGCTTGCGTAAAATGCAAGCGGCATAACATATTGAATTTTACATTTCGCGGATGTCCGCAAACTGACCGTGACAAAGCTCTGCCAGTACGCGGGGATCAAGGCAGATCTGTGCGCCGATCTTTCCGGCGCTGACCGTGACGGTTTCAAGCGAGAGCGCGGAGCTGTCGAAAAACGTCGGGAACAGCTTTTTCATGCCGATCGGCGAACATCCGCCGCGGATGTAGCCGGTGACCTTGT
>DLVP01000047.1:1720-2911 GCA_003445125.1 Oscillospiraceae bacterium
ATCATCGAAACGGATTTTTCTCCGGCGGCGCGGGCGGCTTTTTTCAGATCAAGCTCCGAACACACCGGCACGACGAACACAAAATATCCGCCGCCGCTGCCTTTGGTGACCAGCGTTTTGAACACCCGGTCCTCCGGCAGTCCGATTTTTTCGGCAATCGCGTTTCCGTCAATCCGTCCGTCGTCGTGGTCATATTCAAATGTGCGGTAATCGACCTTTGCTTTGTCGAGGATGCGCATGACATTGGTTTANNTTATCAGGTATCGAAGATGTGTGATTCAATAGAGAGCAGGGAACATTCAAGGGAGCTTTTTCAGACATTTTCTTCCTCTTTTACTAAAATCATATCTTCGGCGTAGGGCAGGGTTTTTACCCAGTCGCAGAACACGTGCCATTCGTCGAGTTTGTGGTTTTTGCGGGCATAGTACATGGCAATCAGATTTTCGTAATTGAAGGTGCAGGTGCGCATCTGGTTGTAGCTGGACGGCAGCAGCTGAATGATGTCGTACCACAGCTGCCGATCCTTCGTCTCGTTATAACGCACCCGCAGGCTTTCCATGTATGCCATGAAGTTTTCCAGCACTTTGAACGATTCTTCGTCGAGCTTGTCACAGCTCAGATCGCTCATTTCAAAAGGCTTGCTTGTGACTTTGTGCATGGTGCTGGTGGAGTTGGCGACGGTGCCGACCTTGTAGGTGTCGTATTCCTTCCACCAGTACAGCGGCGCCGTGATGTCCACGGAAACGAAAATCTGGCGGATGAATTTTCTGTGATCGCTTCCGGCGTGGCACAGGCGGCGCGCAAGAGCGCGGTCGTTGTCGCCGAGAAGAAAGTTGCCGTGGTCGTCGTAAGAGCTGTCCATGCGCGCCCAGCTGTTCATCGGGTTGCGCGCGCCGCGAATGGCATTTTCAAAATTCATGACCGAGGTGCGTTCAAGTTTGATCATAAAGGTTCCTCCGTTTTCAGTCAGTTGTTGATAATATTCTCAAGCATCGTGTCCACTTTCTTTTTCAGAAAACGGTTTTCCGCTTCCGAAAGAAGGGGATCGTGCCGTAAAAGAGCCTGTCCGGCACACCGTGCCTGTGTCACCAGTTCACGGTCGGTGTACATTCCTTCGATTTTCAGATGAGGCAGTCCGTGCTGGCGGATACCGATCAGATCGCCCGCTCCGCGCAGATTCATGTCCTCCTC
>DLVP01000047.1:2930-3062 GCA_003445125.1 Oscillospiraceae bacterium
CGGCAATTTTGAAGCCGTCGCTGTTTTTGCAGAGGATGCGCAGCCGCTGCACAGAATCGTCGTCTTTGCTGTCACAGACGAGAATACAGGTAGATTTGTACTTTCCGCGTCCGACGCGCCCGCGCAGCTGGT
>DLVP01000129.1:0-6227 GCA_003445125.1 Oscillospiraceae bacterium
CCGCCCTGAAATTCAGCAGCTTCATCGGTAATGATATCGCCGTACAGATTCGGCAGAACAAAAACTTTGAAATCGCGGCGACGCTTTTCATCGATCAATTTTGCGGTCGTGATATCAATATACCAGTCGTCAGTCGTGATTTCCGGATATTCCGCACCGATCTTCTGGCACAGTTTCAAAAATTTTCCGTCGGTGGTTTTTACGACGTTTGCCTTCGTAATGATCGACACACGCTCTTTTTTGTTCTTTCTGGCAAACTCGTACGCCAGACGCGCAATACGTTCTGTACCCTCGGTAGTGGTCACTGTAAAGTCAAATGCCAAATCCTCATCCACATTAAAGCCGCAGGAACCGAGCGTATAGCTTCCCTCGGTATTCTCGCGGAAGAATGTCCAGTCGATTCCCTTATCCGGCACCTTCACCGGGCGGACATTGGCAAACAGATCCAGTTCTTTACGCATTGCCACATTAGCACTTTCAATGTTCGGATATTTATCCCCGGCGCGAGGCGTGGTCGTCGGTCCCTTGAGAATCACATGGCACTTTTTCAATTCTGCCAGTACATCATCGGGAATGGCTTTGTTGGCTTTCACGCGGTTTTCGATGGTCAGTCCGTCGATTACACGAAACGCAACTTTTCCCTTTTTCACTTCGTCCGCAAGCAGAAACTCCAGCACTCGGTGTGCCTGATTCGTGATGACAGGACCGATTCCGTCGCCGCCGCAAACACCGATTACAATCGTATCCAGTTTCGCATAATCCGTAAAATCTTTATCCGCCTTAATGCGCTCCGCTCTTTCGAGCTGCGCTTTTACCAATGCTTTGAACTTTTCCGCTGCCGCTTCGATTTTATCCATTTTCTTGTACTCCTTACGCTTTATCGCTTTATTGTATTATAGTATGCCACAAAAAGCACGCATTGTCAAGTTTTTATCATAGATTTTCCTTGAAAATCATAAGATTTACTACTGTTCAGGGAGGTCGTTTATGAGAAAATACTTTAAGCGCATCATTCCGATACTGGTGCTGACCGTCGCACTTCTTGTTATTTCCGCCATTTCCCGGAATGTGCGGGAAGCTGACGCTTCCGAGCCGCAGATTTCGATGCCCATTGTGATGTACCATCACATTCAGAAAAGCTCCAAAAAACTCGGAAACTACTGCATTTCTCCCGAACAGTTACGGGCAGATTTTCAGTACATCAAGGACAATGGATACACACCGATTACTTCACGGGAGCTTTTGAATTTTATGGACTTCGGTCAACCGCTCCCGGAAAAACCGATCATGATCACTTTTGACGACGGTTATCTGAGCAATTATGTTTATGCTTACGATTTGCTTCGGGAATTTAATTTCAAAGCCGTCATTTCAATTATCGGGTCGCAAACCGACAAATACACCGAGATAGACGACAAAAACGCCGCATATGCCTACATCAACTGGGAAACCGCTCTGGAGATGCAGGAATCCGGATATGTGGAATTTGCCAATCACACCTACGATATGCACACCCAATATCCGCGAAAAGGATGCAAACGACTGGGCGGCGAAAGCATCAACGACTACACCGTTTGCCTCACCAACGACATTATGACGTTGGAAAACAAAATGTATGAATATCTCGGAAAACGTTCGGCAATCTTCACCTACCCTTTCGGTGCAGTCAGCGATTGCTGTCCGGATATCATCCGCGGACTGGGATTTCGGATCACGCTCGGATGTGAAGAAGGCATGAACCGTCTGTCGCAAAATCCGGATTGTCTTTACGGATTGAAGCGATACAACCGCGCACACCGTTACAGCACGGAGGATTTTTTCAACACGGTTTTTGCTGGAAAACGGCTGAAATAATTCACGGAAGTGTAAAAACAGTGGCATCGTCCCATAAATCATGTCCGGTAATATGTGACGCAATCAGCAAAAGTTTTCCTGCACTGTGATTTTTCAACACCTCTGCCGTTTGAGAAGCCGTATCCGCATCAAGTCCCTTGAACGGCTCATCCAGAAGCAATATGTCGGCATTAAAATTCAGCGCACGCGCCAACGCCACGCGCCGCTTCATGCCGCCGCTCAGAGCCTTCGGCAAAGACGCAAGCTCTGCTCCGAGTCCCAATTGTTCAAGCAGCTCTGCTGCCTGTGCACGACTTCCCTCGCGCACACAGGAAACATTTTCCAGCACGGAAAACTCCGGAAACAAGCGATCCTCCTGAAACATATAGGCAATTTTTTTGTTTTCCTTTTCTATTTCTCCCGATTGCGGGCGGTAAATACCGGAAATAAGATGAAACAAGGTGGTTTTTCCTCTACCGGACGGCGCATCAATAAACACTGTGCCGCTTTCGGGAAATCGAACACTGAGATTTTCAAAAATTTTCTTGTCGCCGTAGCTAAAGGAAAGGTTCTCAATCTTCACGCTTCTTTCCCCCTTTTGCCAGACGTTTCAGTAAAAACTGTATCAGAACACTCAGCAGGATGACAGTCAGCGTCCAGGCAAACAGTTCTTCCGTTTCCAGATATACTTTCGTGTCGTTCAGGAGGGCACCGATGGTTCCCCGCGGCGTAGCAATCACTTCGGCGGCAATACCTGCCTTCCACCCCAAACCCACCGCAGTGGTCAACGAAGCGGTGAAAAAGCTGCGCAAATGAGGAAAGTAAATATAACGCATGGTTTTTCGAAAGGAAAAGTGATAGCACTTCCCCACTTCCAGCAAATTTTTGTCCACCGTCACAATGCCTTCTTGGATATTTGCCCAAACAATGGGCAGCACCATCATCGCCGTGATAAATGCCGACAGATTGCGGCTTTTCACCCAAACCAACGCCATCAGGATGAAGGAAGCGACCGGCGTGGAACGGATCAGGTTCAGCGGCACGCTGAATATTTCATGCAACACACGGCTTTTTGACGTCAGTACCGCGATGCCTGCCCCTGTCGCCATGCCGCACAAAATGCCCAGCATGATCTTATAAAACGACACTGTGACCGAGAGCCAATAGTCCGACGTTTGCAATAACTGCACCGCTTTTTTCAGCACCGCAATCGGAGACGGGAGCAGGATATTTATATTTACCTTCCGTGAAAGAATATACCAAATCAGCAGCCAAAAAAGAATGGCTGCTGATCGGACGACTCCCGCGGGAAATCGCTTATTTTTCATAATACAGGGCGTCATCGGGCAAGCTTCCGCCTACCGAAGCAGGGTCAGCTGCAAAAAGGACTTCAAAAAATCCGCCGACTTTGGATTTCATCTCGGCGCCGTCCAAATAGGTGATGTTGCAATTCGGAATGGCTTTTTCCGCAACCGCTTTTGCCATAATGTCGTATTTTTCCGAAAGCTCGGCAGCGGCGGAAATCTGATTGTTGGTATAATCGGTCGATTCCTTATATTCCTCCAGGAAGCGATCCACCGCCTCCTTGTTCTGATCGACAAATTCCTTTCGAGCTACCAGACAGCCCATCACAAGACCGCTTTCCGAAACGTCGTTCCACGCTTCCGTAAGATTCAGGCTGACTTTCAGTCCTTCATTCTTCAACAGCATATTGGTGACAAAAGGTTCGGGAAGCACGGCAATCACGCTGTCCTCGGACGCAAACAGCGGCGCGATTTCCGCATGCTCAGATTTATATTCCACCGTCACGTCTTTTTCGGGATCCAGTCCATTTTCGGTCAGAAGGTAGTTAAGCACATACTCGGGCGTAGCGCCTTTTCCCGAAGAATAAATCGTCTTGCCCTTGAGGTCGGCGACAGTAGAAATATCGGCGTTTTTCGTCACCACATACAGTGTACCGAGCGTATTTGCCACCAGCATAACGACATTGCCTTTGGTTTTATTGTACAGAACCGCCGCAAGGTTTGTCGGCACAGCGCCAATGTCAATTTCTTTATTCAACAGTTTTGCAGTCACATCGGTAGGTGCCGATGCAAGTTCAAAGTGATAGTCATTCGCCGCGGTGCCGTTTTCGGCTTTTTCCATCAACTGCAAGGCGCCGAGTCCTGTCGGACCCTTCAGCACGGTGATGTTCACCGTTGTTTTCTCGGTTGTTTCTGCGGAATTTTCCGTCGAGGAAAGTTCATTGCTTTCGGTCGGAAGTACCGACGACTCCGTCTCACTGCCCGTGGTACTGTTATTACAAGCCACACAGGAAATGATCAACAGCACAGAAAGCAAAATTGCCATTGTTTTTTTCATTGTACTCTTCCTTTCTCTTTTAAAAGCTCACGGTTTTTGACCGTGATTTTTTTACCGTTTTTCTCAATGATGCCCTCTTTTTCCAGTTCTTCTACCGCCCGATACAAAGAGGCACGCCCCATGTTCAGACGTTTTGCCAGTTCAGTCAGATTTTTCGTTTCCTCCGAAGCACTGTTGTACAGATACAGTGACAGCTTCTGTGCAGCATCCGTTGCCGTAAAGGCATCGATTTTCAGATTCAGGA
Source organism: Oscillospiraceae bacterium (assembly GCA_003445125.1). Classification (GTDB taxonomy): domain Bacteria; phylum Bacillota; class Clostridia; order Oscillospirales; family Ruminococcaceae; genus UBA11540. The sequence goes on from DLVP01000129.1 coordinate 4,439, forward strand.
ACTCAATTCTTCCGCTCAAAAACTTTATATAATTGAGTGCCAGCTTCGGAGAAGCTTCCAGCATTGTACGAAAATCATCAATCCCGATTTGAAGAATTGTACACTCACCGGCGGTTTTCAGCACCGACACATATTTGTGATTTGCCGAAAAAAGCGCCGCGGCTCCGAAAAAACCGCCGACACCGATTTTATTCAGCAATACGTTCTGCCCGCTGTCTTTATAAACCAGTACTTCACCCGCCAATACAATTCCGATCTGCTCCGGCAGACGGCTACGCGAATAAAGAATCCGGTCGCCGGGAAACGTCTGCACCTGACTGTGGTGTTCCAGAAGGGTTTCCATTTCTTCCCGGGACATATTTTCAAACAGACAGCACTTCTGCAAAACCTGTCGGTACGGCACACTGCTTCACCTCACAAAGTGTATCATATGAGACAGTTATAGTATACCACGGTTTTTTCTTTTGTCAAGAGAAAACCCGAAGTTGTTTTTTCACAACTTCGGGTTTCAGGAATGGCACTACTCAGCGATCGGTTTTCAGTTGGAAGGAATTACAGTCGGTGCACTCCACCATGGTCGGGTTTGCCTCATGGGTACCGACATAAATCTTATCCAGTGTGCAATAATCGGATTTTTCCGCATGATGACGGCACTGTGTGACCGTACATCCGATGGAAGCGTTGTGGTTGCAATCGCATTGATTAGACATAATTTTTTCTCCTCTTTCAAGTACAATTGAGCGTTGGCTCTATTCTATTATGCACCCGTGAGTGAGAATTATGAGCTTCAAAAATTATTTTTATAATTCAGATACTTTGCCGCCGCCGCGTACATCGGGCACCACCAATCAACGGTATATTCGCCCCGATTCACAATGGCGATGAGGACGGAAAAAATAAAAGCCAGCATACAGCCGTCACCGATCAGATCGAAGGTCAGGCGGGTATAGTATTTTCCGGGATAGACCGTAACCTCCTCCTTCTTTTCCGCCTTGCGTTTGTTGAAGATTTTCACTGTGAGAATAACGTAACACACGGCACACAATCCTGCCAGAATGATACGGACAAAATCATAAAACATATTTTTCCTCCGTCGTTTTTCTTTCATTATACAACAAAAAGCGGCATTTGTACAGTTTAAAATATTCTTAAACACTTCTGAAATCAAAACTAAAAAAACAATTGTGCATTCGACAAAAAAGTGTGCTATAATAGTGTATCGGAACGGTAATTCGATATACAGAGGATGAATAAAATGAAAGATATATTCCGCACCCTGAAAAGCAACCGAAAATTGTTTGCTACCTTGATTTTTCTTGTTTTTTTTTTGATTCTTTCCATTGTTTTGTGCATAAATCTGACTCCGATCATTCAATCGCTGACCGAAAACGGCGTGCGCGAATCGTTTCAGAAATATATTGAAAATATGGGGTTCGGCGGCGTTCTCATTATGCTCGGCATTCAGATTCTCCAAGTCGTCATCGCCTTTATTCCCGGAGAACCGGTGGAAATTCTGATGGGAATTTTGTTCGGCACCTTCGGCGGACTTGCGGTTTCCATAGTCGGCTGTGCCATTGCTTCCGCACTTGTTTTCTTTGCTATGCGAAAATTCGGGAAACCGCTGTTCGAGGTTTTCTTTGATACGGAAAAAATGGAGCGTTTTCGCTTTTTGCAGAACTCGCAGAAGCTGGAGCTTCTCATTTTTCTTCTTTTCTTTATCCCGGGAACCCCGAAAGATGTACTCACTTACTTTGCCCCGCTGACACCGATCAAAATGCGCGACTTTCTT
>DLVP01000129.1:6232-8227 GCA_003445125.1 Oscillospiraceae bacterium
TGCTCATATCCACCTTTGCTCGTATTCCTTCCATCATCACCTCTACCTATGCAGGCTCCACGATTCTGGAAGGAAATCTTCTGAAAACCGTCATTGCGTTTTCTGTCACCGCAATATTGGGCATTGCCGGTATTCTGATCGGCAATCACCTTACCGATCGCAAAAATAAGGAGGATACGAAGTGAAAAAAACCTTTTCGCTCGTGCTTGCTGTTTTGTGCTGCCTTACAGGACTGTCTTCCTGCCGATTCAGCAAAAAAGACAACATTCTTCGTTATGACCTTGCCTCCGACCCACGGAATCTTGATCCTCAGACCGTGACCGACAACGCGGGAAAAACCGTTTTGAAGCACGTTTTTGAAGGGCTTGTCGCAAAGAATGAGGACGGCAGCATACATACCGTTTGCGCCGAAAACTATACGGTTTCCGAAGACGGACTTTCGTATACTTTTCCGCTGAAAAAAGCACTGACCTGGTCCAACGGCGATCCGCTGACTGCCGACGATTTTGTTTTTGCCTTTCAACGGTTGTTTTCGCCCGAGACCTCCGCTCACGATTATGCTTCTTTTTTGTGTATCAAAAACGCCGAAGAAGTTCTCGACGGAAAAGCCGCTCCCTCCGATCTGGGTGTGCGTGCAGACGGGAATACCGTTGTCTTTGAGCTGTCTTACCGAAATCAGGATTTTCTCCGTGCGCTGACTGAAGTTTCCGCCTTTCCGTGCAATCGGAAGTTTTTTGAAGAATCGCGCGGAAAATACGGTTCTGATGCTTCCTTTTTGCTGTACAACGGAAAATTCGTCATCTCCGATTGGCAAAAGGGAAAATATGTTTCCTTGCGCCAAAATCGCAAATACTATGCTCCCGACACCGTTTTGTCCGACGGAATCAATTTTTATACCGCAGCGGACAACGACATTTCTCAGCGCCTTTTGGACGGAACGACCGATCTGGCGGTTTTGCCTTGGGAAATTGCGAGCAACGTTGACACCGAAAAATTCAATATCCGCGAATTTTATACCACCACATGGGTTCTCGGGTTCAATCAAAATGTCTCCGCTTTTCGCAACACCGCAATCCGACAAGCGTTCACGCTGCCCTTAAACAACATCAATGCACAGGTGGAATGTCGGGCGGATTTTCTTCCGGCAAACGGTATTCTTCCTCCCGACTTGTCTCAAAACAAAAGCAAAACGAACTTGCCGATTCTGCAATCGGACGCGCAAACGCTTTTTTCTTCGGGTATGAAAGAAATCGCACCGGAAACACTTCCGCAAAAGCTCACCGTTCTCATTCCCGACAGACAGGAATTTAAATTATTTATGACCTTTGCGCAAAAAGCATGGATGGATAATTTCGGAATTGCCGTGAATTTTCGTGCATTAGAAAATTCGGATTATGACAGCGCACTGAAAAGCGGCGACTTTGACCTCGCACTTTTTCCGCTGACCGCCGAAAGCAATTCTCCCTCAAGCATCTATTCCCTGTTCTCGTCACAATCGTCGGCAAACTATCTGCATTGGGAAAGCCCCGATTTTGATTCGATTTTGCAAAAAATCGGCGCTTCCACTGACAGTAAAGAAAAAGAAGCCTTGCTTTCCGATGCCGAAAAACTCCTCACAGAGGAAGCCGTCGTTTTTCCGGTATTCTATCAAAAGAGCTTCTATGTACTTAACAAGCGGCTGGAAAATGCGGGAATCTCCCCTTTTGATTCTGCAATCGATCTTACAAATGCGTACAAGAATAACCGCACATAATCTTTTGCATAATAAAACCTCCGAGGATGTCCTCGAAGGCTCACGGCAAAAACGGCTCGGCACTTGAGTGCCGAGCCGTTTAAAATTATCGGTTTCCTTTATACCACGAAGGTCTCTTCGGATTCGGGTTATCCGTCGGAGCTGCGAAATCTTCCACTTTTTCGTTGTCACGAAGGATACGAGCCATGACCACAAAACGCTGATCATCCGTCGAACCAAGTCTTCTGGTGCAGGTCGAAAGT
>DLVP01000129.1:8281-8791 GCA_003445125.1 Oscillospiraceae bacterium
ACATCCACATCGTAGATATGTTCGCTGCGCTCAATCGCGCCATTGACAATCTTCATGAATTCGGAATCCGTGGGAGCATCCTCAATGTAATAGAAAGAAGTATCGGTATAGAACGCTGCGAAAACCACCCAAGTAATATTATCGTCAAGTGTTGCAAATGTGAACGCGGGCGTTTTCTTTGCAAAATCAAGATCGCTAAACATGAGCAGCTGTCCGAACATCACATCGCGGTCGTCATTCATCCGCACAGCGGCGCCGTTCTTTTCAATGTTTGTCCAGTTATGACCGTACAGAATGGTATTACGGCTCAGTTCGGTACGATCACCCATCTGATTGTAATCGTCGGCAAAAATGCAGGCGTTCTTGCTCACTTTCTTGTAAAGATCACGTCCTACATAATACTGATTTACCTGGCTGATCGGCACGTTCTTTCCGTCCGGATTCTGAAGCACGGGATAATCGATATTCGTACCGGCGATATTGAGCCATCCGACCACATCGCTGTTGATT
>DLVP01000129.1:8804-13203 GCA_003445125.1 Oscillospiraceae bacterium
TCAATTTTCTTTTTAATGTCCTGATCAAGCTCCTCTTTGTCACCGATCGAACCGCTTTCTTCGGATTCCTCAGAGGATGTATCCGAAGAAATGTCCTCGGAAACAGTCGAGGTAGTTTCGCTCGAAGTATTACTGCCGGAAGAAGTCTGACCTCCGTTGTCGCAGGCGACAAAAGAAGTCATCATTGCCAGACAGACAAGCACAGCGGCAAGTTTATGTTTATAATTCATATTTCAATCACCTTTCCTGAAGATTTTGCAAGATACGCGTATATTATACCGCAAGAAACGCCAATCGTCAACACCCAAAAAAACAATTTCACGATTCATTCACAATTTTAAAAAAATCTTATAACTTTATCGGCATTCTCCGGTATTCCAACCCTGCCGGAAAAACAGTCGGCATGGTCAATCCGAAAACATCGGTGCTGCGGCTTTCGATTTCTGCCAGTTTCCGGCAATCGGAATTGACCTGTTCAAGTGTTTTCAATGAAACGGAAAACGGAAGCAATGCCGTTTTCTTCATTTTTGTCAGAATTTCCTCCCCTTTTTTATTGAACCCGAGGATGTGAAGATAAGGCACCGGGGCTTCCGTATGTTGTTTGGTGATCCCAATCAGCGAACAGCAAACAATCCTTTTGATGCGTGCCATCAAATACCGCTTGCTCTTTATGCTGTGATACAGTTCCTCCAACGTACCGACGTACCCGGCAGACCTTCGGATACGGTTCTCAATTCCCTCGGAAACATCCGGTACTTCTCGCCATTCTTCGTCGGTCATTCGACGCAGTCGATCCAAAATCATTCTTTCCAAGCGCGACAGATCGGAAAAACCGTGATTTTTTACAAAATCCTCCCGATATGCGAGAAAAGCATTGCAGGGAACGTATTTTTGTGATATACTATCAGATTGGAACGACATCATTTTCCGTATTGCAGAAGCGCTGGCAAAAACACCTGCCGCTTCTTCCCCGTCGTGCTCGGCACCTTCGCGTTTGACGGCGAGAATTTCCCCGTGGTAATCCGCAATTTTCAAAGCACGGATATACTCCGTTGCCAACACGTCGTTCGGATGTTCCAGCAATTGTCCGGCACCTTCGCCAAATGTTTTTTCAATTGCCAATGCCTGCGCTTTTACAAACGGCAAACCGGAAGCAAGGTATTCTTTGAGAAACGCTTCATGTGCGCCCGTAAGAAGCCGATCAGAAATGTTCGACAATTGCTTTTCGTTTCCGCTTTCGCTTCCGAAGCTGACAACATCCACACAACCCATTGCGTGAATAATTTCCGCCCCCGCACGGGCAAAATTTGAGGCGTTGGAAAGCACATACGGCGTCGGAAGCTCCAGCACAAGATCCGCCCCATGCTCCAGTGCTGCCCGCGTCCGCACGCTTTTTTCCAGCAGTGCAGTTTCTCCGCGCTGGACAAAATCCGGGCTCATAATTGCCACGATATGTGTGGCATTTCCTTGTTCTTTTGTTTGTTGAATATGATACAAGTGTCCGTTATGAAACGGGTTATATTCGGCGATGATCGCGGCAATTCTCATTTTTTTGCACCCCGCTGCGTTCTGATCCGTTGATAATATTATAGCGTTTTCCCCATCATCTTTCAAGACTTAATTTATTGGAGGAACCAAAATGAAAATTCTCGTAGTCAACGCAGGAAGTTCTTCGCTCAAGTACCAGTTGATCGACATGTCCAACGACAAGCTCCTTGCCAAAGGTATGTGCGACCGCATCGGCATCGAGGGCGGAAACTTTAAACACAAGGTGGAGGGTCGTGAGGACTATAAGCTCAAACTTCCCATTGCCAATCACAAAGAAGCCATTAAACTGGTCATGGACACGCTGGTCAGCAAAGAGCACGGTGTCATCAGCTCCATGAGCGAAATCGGCGCGGTCGGACACCGTGTACTCCACGGCGGTGAAAAATTCTCCGGTTCCGTCATTGTAGACGACAAGGTAATCGAAGCAATCGAAGAATGCTGTGAACTCGGACCGCTGCACAATCCGCACAATCTGACCGGTATTCGTGCCTGCGAAGAAATCATGGGCAAAAATGTTCCGCAGGTTGCGGTATTTGACACCGGATTCCATCAGACAATGCCCGACTACGCATATATGTACGCACTTCCTTACGAATATTATGAGAAATACAAAATCCGTCGCTACGGCTTCCACGGCACTTCGCACCGCTATGTAAGTATGCGTGCCGCTGCTCTGCTCGGAAAAGATTTGAAAGATCTGCGTCTGGTCACCTGTCACCTCGGCAACGGTTCTTCCATTGCCGCCGTTCAGAATGGCAAGTGCCTGGACACCACCATGGGTGTAACGCCGCTTGAAGGAATCATGATGGGAACCCGCTGCGGTTCTATCGACCCCGCAATTGTTCCCCTGATTATGAAAAAGGAAAATCTGACGCCCGACGAAATGGATCGCGTGATGAACAAAAAGTCCGGAATCCTGGGTGTTTCCGGATGGACAAGCGACAATCGTGATATCGAGGAGGGCACAAAACGCGGCGACGCCCGCTGCCAGTTGATCACCAATATGCTGTGCCATCAGTTGACCAAATACGTCGGAGGATTTGCCGCAGCTATGGGCGGCGTGGATGCTGTCGTATTTACGGGCGGCATCGGCGAAAACAACCCGGCTTACCGTACCTATGTAGCGGACAAGCTGAAATTCCTCGGTGTGGAAATCGACGAAGAAAAGAATCACATCCGCGGCGAAGAGGTGGATTTCTCCACTCCCGCTTCCAAGGTTCGTTTCCTTGTCATTCCGACCAACGAAGAACTGATGATTGCCAAGGATACCTACGAATTGGTCACAAAATAACACATTTAGGAAAAAGCCTTCGTTCAAAATGAGTACGAAGGCTTTTTTATTGCAGTCACCTTTGGAGACACTTTTGAAAATTCAGGCGTGCTTTATTTGCCTTTTCTCGAAAAAGCAAAAACCAAAATTGCCAAAGCAATCACCACTGTGCAAAAAGCAGTCATCCGGATCAGCACCGTTTTCTGCTGCGGGGATACCGCAAAATGCGATTTCAGCGAATCCGACGAAGTCGGTCGATTGAAATCGATGTCGGTGATTGCGGAAACATCGGAGTTTTGCGACACGGTGACCTCAGTGCCGGAATTAACGGAAGATACAGGGAAATCTGTACGGTTAAATCCGACTTTTTTGTCGGTGAGTACATATTCCCCACCTTCGGAAAATCCGTAAGACGAATATCCGGCGGCATTGATTTTAATTCCGTCCGCAATCAGCTTCAGCCCTTCGCCCGCCACATAAGAATACAGATACAGCGATGAATCGGTGTGAATGTCATCATTCACAGCAAAAAGAATCTCCGCCGTTGTCGGGAACTTTCCCTTATGTTCAAAATTGAGAATCTGAAAGTTTGCTTCTCCCACATAATTCCTGATCGCGTCGTAATGCTCGCTCTCTCCCGAAATGGTCACGCTCATGCGTCGCGGAGGATTGTAGATATTCTCCCCTGAAAATGACCATGAATACAACAGCTTTTTATAGTCCTCCGTATACAGATCGTAGGACAGCATGAACCCTGTATTCTTGATTTTTTCAAAGTCAATGGATTCAAGATAGTTGAAGCCGTTATTTACATTGGAATAGACAACATCGCTGTTGAGATCGACAATCATTACTTTGCGCAATTGTCCCCATGTATGTCCGCTGTGATCGACCACACTGTACTGAATGGTATACACACCGATTTTGTCAAAATCAATCGTTCCCAACACTTCAATGTGATCACTGATGTTTTCTCCGGTATCCGGATCGAAAGCAGAAATGCCGTCCAGGAGTTTTTCTTTGCTTCCCATCCCGATATAATAGGAAACGGGAGTGAATGTGCCGAAGAAAACCGTGTTGTCATCTGCTGCCGCATTGTATACCAATACGAAAAAAAGCAACGCCATAGCAAAAAATGCAAGCACTCGTCTTCGCATATTCTCCCCCACTTTCAGAATCTTACTCACCGGCAACAGTCATTTCTCCGACGGAAAGCGACGGCGCACCGATCTGCGTCGTGCCGGCAGGCATCGAAAAGCGCAGATCTTTTCCGACCTCTTCTACCGATTTCAGCAATGAAAAGAAATTTCCCGCAAGAGTTATTTCTTTTACGGCATGGTCACGTTTACCGTCTTTAATCAAAAATCCTTTTGCTGCCAGTGAAAAATCTCCTGTAACCGCATTGGCACCCGCATGCATACCGTTAAGCTCCGTAACATACAAACCGTCTCCGATATCGGCAAACATTTCTTCCGGAGTTTTTGTGCCCGGTTCGATATAGAAAGCAAACGGTGCTGTGGAAACCTTTGCTTTATAAGATCCCCGATACGCATTTCCCGTGCTCTTCACGCCTGCTTTATG
>DLVP01000201.1:0-2163 GCA_003445125.1 Oscillospiraceae bacterium
CGTGATCGTGGCTATGGGCTCCGTCTGCGACGTGACCGAAGAAGTCATTGACTACTTGACCGCTAAGGGCGAAAAGGTCGGCTTGGTGAAGGTTCGCCTGTACCGTCCGTTCGTTTCCGAGAAACTGGCAGAAGCGATTCCGAGCACCGTCAAGAAGATTGCGGTTCTGGATCGCACCAAAGAACCCGGCTCTCTGGGCGAACCGCTGTATCTGGATGTGGTTGCGGCTCTTAACGAGACCGGCAGAACCGATATTAAAGTCGTCGGCGGCAGATACGGTCTGGGATCGAAGGATACCACACCGGCGTCCATCTTTGCCGTGTATGACAATCTGGCAAAAGAGGCACCGAAGGGTCACTTCACCATCGGCATTGTTGATGATGTCACCGGACATTCTCTGGACGAGAAGCCCGCACCGGATACCACAGCAGCGGGAACCATTTCCTGCAAGTTCTGGGGTCTGGGCGGCGACGGAACAGTCGGCGCAAACAAGAACTCGATCAAGATCATCGGTGACCATACCGATAAATACATTCAGGCATACTTTCAGTATGACTCCAAGAAGACGGGCGGCGTCACCATTTCCCACCTGCGCTTCGGTGACAAGCCGATTAAATCCCCCTATTATGTCACTAAAGCAAACTTTGTTGCCTGCCATAACTCTTCCTACATTCTGAAGGGATACAATATTGTTGACGACGTCATTCCGGGCGGCACCTTCCTGCTTGACTGTCAGTGGAACGCCGAGGAACTGGAGCGTCATCTGCCGGCTCATGTCAAGGCATATATCGCCGACAACAACATCAATTTCTATACGATCGACGCGACTTCTCTGGCTACCAAGAAGATCGGTAACGCGAAAGTAAAGAACACGGTTCTTCAGTCTGCTTTCTTCGCACTGGCAAACATTCTGCCGGCAGCGGAAGCGGTAGAGTATATGAAGAAGATGGCATACAAGTCCTATATCAAGAAGGGACAGGCTATGGTTGACCTCAACTATGCCGCGATTGATGCCGGTGCAGGCGCATTTGTAAAAGTTGATGTGCCGGATTCCTGGAAGAGCGCGAAGGACGACCGCAAGCCCGCGAAGGCAGAAGGCACCCGCCCCGAGCTGGTGAAGTTTGTCAACGAGATCGTTGCTCCGGTCACACAGATGAACGGCGATAAGCTGCCTGTTTCCGCATTCATGGATTATGTGGACGGCACTTTGCCGCAGGGCGCTGCTGCGTATGAGAAGCGTGGTGTGGCTGTTATGGTACCGGAGTGGATTCCTGAAAACTGCATCCAGTGCAACAGCTGTGCATTCGTTTGCCCGCATGCTACCATCCGTCCGTTCGCAATGACGGCAGAAGAGGCAGCAAAGGCTCCGGCTTCCACGAAGTTTGCCGAGAAACCGGTTCTCAAGACCGATTATAAATTCACCATGGCAATCAGCCCGATGGATTGTATGGGTTGTACGCTTTGTGTCAAGGCTTGCCCGGTCAATGCCAAGGCAGCAAAAGACGGCACGGATAAAATTGCCATCAAGATGGTTCCGCAGGAGAGCCAGTTGGATCAGCAGGCAGCATTTGACTACGCGGTTGCCGAGGTTTCCGAGAAACCCGAGCTGATCAACAACACCGTCAAGGGAACACAGTTCAAACAGCCGCTTCTGGAATTCTCCGGCTCTTGTGCAGGCTGTGCCGAGACATCTTATGCTCGCCTGATCACTCAGCTGTTCGGCGAGAGAATGTATATTTCCAACGCAACGGGATGCTCCTCGATTTGGGGCGGTTCCGCTCCCTCCACGCCGTATACCGTCAATAAGGAGAGCGGACGCGGACCGGGCTGGGCGAACTCGCTGTTTGAGGACAACGCCGAGCACGGATACGGTATGGCAATTGCTCAGAAGACCCTGCGCAATAAGCTGATCGGATTCGTCAAGGAGCTGGATCAGCAGGCAGACAATGCCGAAGTCAAGGCGGCAATCGCCGAGTACCTCAACACGGTTGACGACGGCAAGACCAACGAAGCGGCAACCAAGAAACTGGTAGCGGCGTTGGAAAACTGCAAGTGCGACAATGAGCTGAAGAAGAAGATTCTTGCCGAGAAGGATTATCTCTCCAAGAAATCCGTCTGGATCTTCGGCGGCGACGGATGGGCATACGATATCGGCTTCGGCGG
>DLVP01000201.1:2264-11906 GCA_003445125.1 Oscillospiraceae bacterium
CCGGCGGACAGGCTTCCAAGGCGTCCAATATCGGACAGGTGGCACAGTTTGCCGCAGCGGGTAAAACGACCGGCAAGAAGAACCTGGCAGAGATCGTAATGTCTTACGGCTATGTGTATGTGGCACAAATTGCTATGGGCGCGGATATGAATCAGACGCTCAAGGCACTGACCGAAGCAGAGGCATATCCGGGACCGTCTCTGGTCATCGCTTATTCTCCCTGCGAGATGCATGGTATTAAGGGCGGAATGCAGAATTCTCAGTTGGAGATGAAGCGTGCGGTTGAGGCAGGCTACTGGCAGATGTTCCGCTTCAATCCGTCGCTGAAAGCCGAGGGCAAGAACCCGCTGACCGTGGATTCCAAGGCTCCGACGACGAACTATATCGACTTCATCAAGTCCGAAACCCGTTATGCTCGTCTGGCACAGGCGTTCCCGCAGAGAGCGGAAGTTCTGTTCCATAAGGCAGAGGATAATGCGGCGGCGAAGTACGATCATTTGCTCCGTTTGGCAAAAATGTACGGTAACGAGGATTGATTTTCCTCATTCATGCAATAAAAATGGGCACCCGCGAGAGCGGGTGCCCGTTTTTTGGTTCGGGAAAATGAATTTGCGGCAAATCGAAGAAAACGCCCGCCGCCCCGCGCGATTTCGCGCGGGGCGGCGGGGAAAACAAAGAACGTGCGGCAGTTTTGAACATCCTGTTTGCAGGCTGCGGGAAAGCTGAGAAAACTTCTTCCGCGCGCCGATTCGGCGCGCGGAAGAAGTTCATTTCTTTTTGACGGGAATCCAGATTTCGCAGAGATACTTGTCGTCCATAGTCCCCTTTTCGTACTTGGAAGGATCGTCGTAGTACTCTATACAGTACCCTGCCGCAAATTCATACTCCTTCATCGACGGCAGCCATTCCGTGAAAATACGGGTGTTGACATCCTGCAATGCGTTCGGCATCGGTCCGATGCAGGGGAAAACCGCCCATGTAAACGCGGGGATCGTCCGAACCGTAAATTCCTGCGGCACAGGAGCGCCCGTTGTGTACGGATCGGCAATCAGATATTCAAAGCTCTCGTGACCCATCGTGCTGTCAATGTTGATTCCGTATGTCCCGTGTACCACTGCTCCCTTGCCTTGAGAAAAGTGCTCCTTCCAAAACTGCGGTATCCATGCTTTTGCCCCCTCGTAAAGGAATGTTTTGGCGTTTCCGAGCACGGAAAACGCGTCCTTGCTGACGATTCTGTAATCCATAAGATAGCCTCCTTCAAGAGAAAACCTGATTTTCAGCGGAGCAAAGGATTTCAGCACCGCGCCGTCCTTTCGGGCGCTTGCCGGGGTGATTCCGTGGAATCGCGTGAACGCTTTGGTGAAGCTGTCCGGAGAATCGTACCCGTACTTCAGAGCAATGTCAATCACTTTTTCGTCGGTTGAGACAAGGTCTTTTCCCGCGAGTGCGAGCCGACGGCTGCGGATGTATTCCGATACCGTGAAGCCGCAGAGCATCGCAAAGCCCTTCTGAAAGTAGAAGGGAGAAACGTGGGAAGCCTTTGCGATTTCTTCCGCAGAAAGATCCTCGGTGATGTGTTGCTCAATGTACTGTACGGAATCGCCGATGATGCGCATCCATTCCATGAAAACCCCTCCTTTGCCTTACTGTGTCTCTATTATATCGGAAAGCTCACACTTTTTCCCGACGTTTTGTGCTGTCTTTTGTCTGTTTGCTTCCGGTGAAAAATACAGACTTTTGGTTCTCGTCATATTCCTTTTGGATCAGATGAATCCACAATTCCTCCGCAGAAGCAATCAGCCCCAGCGCGCATACCACGATGCAGTAAGGCACTTCCCAACGGACAACAAGCGCAAACGGCAGCAAGAACACCGCCGCACCGGTCACTTTGTTGAGCCATGTGTGCAGGGAGGCAAAACGGTGATACTTGACCGCCGCCGTGAGATAGGCGGCAAGGCGAACGGCGAGAACCGCCGCCACGGCGTACCATATGGCGCGCGGGAGAGCCTGCCATAGCGTCGGAACGAATCGAACCAGCATAACGGTGTAAAACACAAGGTCGGCGATGCTGTCCAGCTTTGCACCGAAGCTGCCGGCAGTGCCGGTTTTTCTGGCAATGAAACCGTCAAGCGCGTCGGTCAGCCCGGTCAGGGTGTAGACAAAAAAGAACCAAAAAGAGTATAAAGGAAGAAACGGAAGAAAGAGAGAAAAAATGATCCGCAGAGAGGTTACGGTGTCTGCGGCATTCCAACGGTGAGAAATGTCTTTGTTCATACGTTATTGCTCCGTGGGAATTCGCTGTACGGAAAGGCTTCCGGAGGCATTTTTTGCCTGAACCGAGAGGGTATAAATTCCGTCATTCGGGATGTTCACGGTAAAATCCTCGGCGGTTTTGCCGTCCCCGCTGTAAAGCGCCGTGCCGTCCGATGCCCTGATTTCCAAACGCAGAGAACCTTTGACGTCAGAAAAATGCACTGCAAGACGGTCGTTTTCGAGGAGAGAAAGTGTGTGCGAATCTGTGCCGTTCATCTTTCGGATGTCGAGCAGATAAGCGTCCGGATTTTTGATCCGTTCTCCCGTGAAAGCGGGCGCCTGTGAAAAATATACGGCAATTCCCGCGAACACCACCAATAGGAAAAGGCCGACAAGAAGGAGAATTTTGCGTTTTGTCATAAAAAACCGCCTTTTCAATGAAATTCTCCGCATCCGAACAGCAGTCACGCCGTGGGAGGTACGGAGAAAATACCCATACAGCAGCCAAAGTGCCGTGTGTCGGGAGGATTTATTGCTTTCCGTAGATTTCAAAAAACTGTCGGATGTGTCGATCCACCGTTTCCATGACCTGCGGCTCCAGCGACGGGTGTCGGTCGCAAAGGGAAATCCAGGCGGAAATCGGAAGGCAGAGTTGAGCCGCCATGATCTCCGGGTCGTCCTCTTTGAAAACACCTTCCCGAATGAGAAGCTCGGTCAGTTTGGAAAAATATTGCATGACAGCGGTGTAATTCTGCGTGGTGAACAGCGCGGAAAGCTCGGGATTGCGAAACTGTTCGATGACGAGCATTTTTCGCCCTTTGCTGATGTGCGGATCGTGCAGAATGTAGCGGATATGTTCCCGAACCATTTGGGACGCTTTTTCCGCGGTTATGTGTTTTATTTTGTCCGTAAATTCCGAATTGCCGCAATCGGCGGTCGCGAAAACGGAATGTTCCCGATACCCCTTCAGCGTTTCCTGCAATAATGCATCTAAAAGTGCCTGTTTGCTTTCGAAATGGCTGTAAAGCGAGGCTTTTCGGATGCCGACGGCATCGGCGATCTGCGAAACGGAGGTGCCTTCAAACCCCTGTACGGAAAACAGATCAAGCGCCGCTTCGAGAATTGCCTGTTTTGTGCTTGTTTTTTCCAATGCTGCTCTTCCTTTTTGTGATTTGCGTGCTGAATTTGGAATTTCACGCTGATTCTATTATACCTACCGATCGGTCGGGTGTCAAGGCTTTTTATAAAAGAACGGTCGCTTTTCTGCGGATGGAAAGGGCAAAAAATGCGGGCACCCGCCGAAGGCGGGTGCCCGCAAGAATTTCATGCAGATTTTGTGGCATCAAAACTCAACGACAGAAGAAACCGCAGCTTGTCGTCGTCTGCACTTGCATCCAATGCGGCGGTGATCCAACGGTCCTTGTTCATGTGATAGGCGGGGAAGAACCCCGCTTCGGCACGCAGAGAACCGATCAACAGCGGGTCGCACTTGAGGTTGACCACGTCGATCGTTCCGTCGCCCGGCAATCCGAGAAGCCGACGCGGAAGATTCATCACCAGCGCAAACCATTTGCGGTTGTCCGGATGACGGAACACGGCGTGGAAGCCCAAGGGTAGTCGGGAGAAATACCGTAGGTCTGAAAAATAATCTCTTCCAGTTCTTTTCTGTTCATATCATCACACTCCGGTCAGATCAAACGGCGGAATAAAGCTCTCTTCGGCGCAGCCTTCTTCCTGAACATAGGCGTTTTCCACGCCGATCAGTTGGGCATACTCTACCAGATCGTCGTAATCGTCACGCGCAAGCGGGGAGGACAACTCGGGAAAAGCAATGTCTTTCGGCAGGGTGTATTGGCTCATCAGACTCATGATGATGCGGTTGCCGAACGTGCGGTCAAGAAATTTCACCACCCGCTTGGAATCGTCGGACAACCCCGGAAGTGCTAAGTGCCGCACAATCACGCCCTTTTGCATCATGCCTTCGCCGTCAAATTGCGGGGTTCCCGTTTGCCGCAGCATTTCCTCCACTGTGGCGGCGGCAATTTCCATATAGTGCGGGGCAGCGGAATACCGAAGGGCATACCGCTCGTCGTAATACTTGAAATCCGGCAGATAAATGTCAATCAGTCCGTCGAGCTCTTTCAGCGTTTTTACGCACTCATACCCGCCGCTGTTGCAGACAATCGGAAGCGAGAGTCCTTGCTTTTTGGCAAGCCTCAGCGCCTGTATAATGTGCGGGTAGTACTGCGTCGGGGTGACAAGATTGATGTTGTGCGCGCCCTGTGCCTGCAAGGAAAGGAAAATTTTCGCCAGTCGTTCGGTGCTGATTTCTTTGCCGAATCCGCCGCTGCTGATTTCGCGGTTTTGGCAGTAGCAGCAGCGAAGATTGCAGTGAGAGAAAAACACCGTGCCGGAGCCTCTTTTTCCGGACAGACACGGTTCTTCCCAGAAATGCAGCGCGGCGCGGGCGACCTTCAGCCTGTCGTCAGCGCCGCAGAACCCCCGTTCCCCGCGCGTGCGGTTCACGCCGCACGCGCGGGGACAGAGAGTGCAGTGCTCGTAAAGGTTCATGCGTCGTCCCTCAGACTTTCGTCGATGAATTGCCACGGATTGATCCAAACGGTGTTGACCGCCATGGAAAAATGCAGGTGAGGACCGGTGGAAAATCCGGTGGAACCGACCTTTCCGATGACGTCGCCTTTTTTCACCATGTCGCCGACCTTGCAGTCAAGCTCGCTCATGTGATAGTAAATGCTTTTCAGACCGTAGCCGTGCTCGATCACTACGGTGTTTCCGGTCATCTGCAAAAACTGCGCCAGCACGACTCGACCGTTGTTGGTAGCAACGATGGGTGTGCCCTCGTCGGCGGCAATGTCGATGCCGCTGTGACGGGAGGAGGATTCCTGATCGTTGACATAGCGGATCATTCCGAACTCAGTGGTGATTTCGCCTCTGACCGGCCAGAGAAATTCGCCTTCGGGATAGTAGGTGTCGTCGCAAAGCGCCTTCGGCTCTTTCATGGCACTGTACAGCTCCCAGTTGGCAGTGTCGCTGCCGACGGTGCTGTCGGCGATTTCTTCGTCAATGTACATATGCTGGACGTCGAAATCGTATTTTTCCACATGAACGGTAAACTCGCGCGAAAGCTCGGCGGATTTGACCGATACCGTGTAGTCGCCGGGTTTGGTTTTGTACCCGACGGGAATAAAGGTGACATAGGCAGTCCCGTTGAAAAAGCAGTGCGGTTCAAAGGACAGGGAGGTGGAGACGGTGGGTTGACTGACGTTTTGGGCAGTGACGGTCAGAAAGTTTCCCTGAAGCACCGTGTCGGAGGAAACCGTGATTTCCTGCACGGAGTCGATTGTCAGTGTCAGCACATACGACGCCGTCGCACGAAGGTCGTCGCTGTCGAATTCGGCAGTGAGAAAGAGGGTGTAGTCCCCGTTGTGTTCCGGTACCAATGCGCGCAGTTCGTCCGCCGAGCCGCTGAACAAGAGCCCGCCTTCAAAGCGAACCGAAATTTCAAGGGCAATCGGCTGTACGGAAAACACAGGCGAAAAATCGGCGAAATCCATGGAGATTCGCGGAATTTCATCGTCATTGTCCAAGTGATGCACCGCGCCGTTCACGGTCATTTCGGCGGATTGCGGACGCAGAGAAAGCTCGCCGACGGTCATCTGCAAACGCGAAAGTGCCGCATCACTGTCAAAATCGACGGAAGAAGCGGGTTCGGACGAGACGGGAAAATTCGGCTCCTTGCGGGAAAACAGCCGCGGCAAAAAGATGACCGCGGCTGTTGCAAACACAGCAAGGAGGATCCAAAGAACTTTTTTCAAAGGACAGCCTCCGTTTCAGTTTTAATATTTTCTCAGATTCGGAAACACGGAAATCGCCACCAGCCAAAACGCCTGATAGACCAAAGCGGTGATGAAATTGATCTGGGTAAGTCCGCTGACAAAGGTGAAAAAGCTCACTAGGGCAAAGCCGAGAATCATCGAGCCGACCTGCAGAGTGACCGCCAGACCGACCGCATTTTTGGCGGCGATGGAAGCCATCAGCGTGGAGATGAAGGACAGCAGACCGCCGCTGTGTGCCGCTTTGGCGGGAGCAGTCATGGTCTGTGCGCAGTAAGTATCGCACTGCTGGCTGAGGATTTTGGGGACAATTTCCAGATAGTCGTCGGAAATGTTGAAAATGTACGTCAGCTTGCGGGCGGTAATGTTGCAGTCGCAATTTTTCACCAGAACGCTGATCTTCGCACGGGAGAGGCGCTGAAGAATCGCGGTGATTTCGGGATCGGCATTGTAGCTGACCACAAAGAAAGCTGCCAGTTCGCCGGAGTTGGCAAGGTAGACGATTTCTCTGCCGTCGCGCTTGTATTTGGCTTCAAATTCGCGGGACGGTACGTCGATGCCGTGCGTGCGCAGCAGTTCGCGGTTGCCGAGCAGGATTCGCTTGGAACCGACCCAGGCACTCAGTCCCATTTCATCCTCATAAGTGAGAGAATCCACCTGCTTGAGAAAACGGGCGTTGTCCTGAATGATCTTCATAAAGACGTTGCACAGCGGGATGTTGGCGGCTTTGGTGATGCTGGCGGCATCAATGATGCAGTCGTCAATCTTGTAGTCGCCGAACGTCTCAAAGTGGTGAAGAAAAATGGAATTACGGTTGAACAGCTCGGCACAGTCGAAATAGACCGCGCTGGCTTCGCCCACGTTGTCCAGCGCCGTCATTCCGGCAACCATGCCGCCGTGCTTCGCCGCTTTCCGGTTGGCACGCAGCAGAGGAAGATTGCAGCAGATTGTGGAGGCAAACGGCGTAGCAAGTGCCATAGCGGCACAGGCGGAGTCGATGGCTTGCACAAAATTTTTGGTGAAAAAGAAATTGAGAACACCAATCATCAGTGACCCGATCAGTACGATCGGAGCCATGAAGCGGGACACGGAGTCGGAAGAATCCTCGGCGTAGGAGTTTTTAATAAAATCCGAGAGAAAATTCGTCGGACGGCTGATGCAGATGAGCGGGGAAGGAAGGTCGAGATTTTTTGTCATTTCTCCGGTAAGACGGGCGTCACCGACAATATCGCAGGCGTATTTTTCCACGTGTTGATCGGACACCATGGCAAAGCCGGAGGCAATGCGCGAAACCATCAGCTGCTTGCCGACGGAATTGAAAAGAAGTGCCAGTGTTGCCAGCGGTGCGAAAAGGGAATTGACCGTGGTATAGGAACCGGAGGTCAGCATCAGCGTAATCAGCTGAACCGCACAGAACACCGGAAGCATGGCAGGCAGGGTGTCGCTGTTGGCTTTGAAGCGGAACAGTGCTGACAGACCGTTGGCAAAGGTCGAATAACAAACGGCAACGGAAAAAGCCACCAGCACGAGCGAAATCGCCGCGGAGAAAATCGGGTCGGTGTTGGGGTTGAAAAAGATGTTCCAGTCGGACTTAATCACCTGCAAAAAAGTGATTCCCGCCAAAAGCACGGAGCATACCGCCGTCACGGCAATGCGCAGGCGAATGGAATTGCGCAGTCCCCGCAGATCGGCAAAAATGCTGTCTTTCTGGGAATAGCTTTCAAAATCGTCAATCTCGTCGTCTTCGATTTTTTCGCTTTCCGGTTCGTCTTCGCCGACATCGATGGGAAATTTGAGCGGAGCGCTCTGCTCCCCGTTCTTAAGTCCTTCCATCACGAATTTTTTCACTTCATCGGAAACTTCCTGACGGCTGAGGGGTTTGACGGGTTCTTCGGCGACCGTTTTTTTCGGTTCCTCCGGGAAAGTGACTTTAAAGACGGACTTTTCTGTGATTTCTGCGGAAGAAACCTCAGAAGGAGCCTCCGCGGGCTTTTTCGGAACCGTTCCGATCGGTTTTGAAGCGGGTTTTCGGGTCGCCCGATCGCCGAGAACTTCGGCGAGGATATCGTCTACGCTGTATTCTTTCGGCATCTCAGTCATCCTTTCTTGTTCACGGCAGGTATGCCGAGTCTTTGTCTTGCGATTTCGTAGCACAGAACCGACGCGGCTACGGACGCGTTGAGGGAGTTAATCTTTCCGAGCATGGGGAGCGAAACGGTGAAATCACAGGTTTCCTTCACCAGACGGCTGACGCCCTTTCCTTCGGAGCCGACAACCAGACCGACTGCGCCGGAAAAATCGGTTTCGCACCAATGCTTTCCGTCCATGTCGGCGGCATAAAACCAAACGCCCTTCTTTTTCAGCTCTTCCATGGTGGAAACAATGTTGGCAACGCGGGCGACGGGAACGTATTCCACCGCACCCGCAGAGGTTTTTCCGACCACGGCGGTCAACCCGACGTTGTGCCTTTTCGGAATGATCACGCCGTCTGCACCGCAGGCTTCGGCAGTTCGCAGAATTGCGCCGAGGTTGTGCGGGTCTTCCAATTCATCGGTAATAATCAGAAACGGCGGATGTCCTGCCGCCTTTGCCCGATCGAGTATCTCCTCTACCGTAGCATATGTATGCGCAGCGCAGAAAGCAATGACGCCCTGATGTGCTTGTTTGGTAATGGCATCGAGCTTCTGCACGGTAACGTCCTTGACGGGAATACCTTTTTTTCCGGCGAGGGCGGCAATTTTCACAAGACTGCCTTTGTTGTCGCCCGCCGCCATCAGAATACGATCCACGGGACGGTCGGATTTGAGCAGCTCCGTCACCGCATTGCGTCCGCAGACCATGTCGCGGTCGTTTTCGGCGGGGGAGGCGTTTTTGTATTGATTCTGATTCATAGAAAACCTCTGAATAATATAAGAAATTGGGGCGGTCAGTGCCACAGCAAAAAGAAAAGCAGACAGCACGCCGCACCGGACAGAAAGAAAACCAACGAAGAAAGAATCTGCTTTTTTCGGATTTTTTTTGCCGCCCGTTCGTTTTTTGCCAGATCGGAAACAAAAAGCTCGGCATTGAAGTTGAGCAGGTCGTCTCCGACGCGGCTTTTGTCGGATTTCACCACGAGAAATGCACGTTCAAAATAACTGCTGTTGCAGTGCTTGACTTCGATCACTTTACGGTTGATACCGCGAATCATATCATCCCACCTTCCGCTTGGTATTCCTATTTTTGACGGAATGCAGGGGGATATGCAGATAAAGTTTTCAACATTTACAAAGCGTAATTTCCCCTTGCCTGTTGAAAACTATGTTGAAAGTGTTAAAAAGTCGGCTGTTTTTCAGTGCAGTTCCCGATTAGTCGGGGCGATAAGAAGTCAAAAAAGCAATTGCTCTTTGTATAGAATCCTTGGAGTTTTTCCAGTCGGCGTTTTCGCCGCTGTTGCGGTAGTCAAACATTGTGGTAAAGTGTGTGACATCCTCTCGAAGACGAGCAAGCGCAGGCTTGACCAGTTCCTCGCAATCGCCGTAAAAATCGGAAACCT
>DLVP01000201.1:11926-12131 GCA_003445125.1 Oscillospiraceae bacterium
ATGCTTTTCGGCACTTCGGCAAAGCAGATCGAAATGCTCCAGACACAACTGCGGCTGCGCACGGAAAAGCTCTTTGAACTCAAGACTGGAGTCCCACATCTTGAAAACCGTGCCGAGCAGTTTGTCCATGGCGGTGTCAATCTGGTTGCAGACAAAGCAGGAATGCTGCAACCGGTGCACCTTCTGTACCTTGGCGGAAGGATTT
>DLVP01000201.1:12142-13462 GCA_003445125.1 Oscillospiraceae bacterium
AAAATATCCTTTTTGTCGAAAATGTCGTGAGCGATTGAATCCAGATGAGATTGCAGCATAAGCGCCAGCGAGAGCTTGTTGCGGTTTTTGAACATTTGTTTGAAATGCTTGTCGCAGAAGCCCTGTTCGTTGGTCTGAATCCGCACGTCCGGCTCCATCATGGCGGCGCCGAGAATGTAATCGATGCACCGCGTCTCCAGCATATCGCGCAGGCGGCAGATGGGACAGCCGTCCTTCGGTTCAAAGACGTCGTTGATCGGAATGGTGTAAATCGAATCGTTCATACGGTTACCTCAGCGGCAGATTGCCGTCAGTTTTTTGATGGGAATTCCCTGTTCGGAGAACATTTTTTCGTGTTCGGTCATCAGATTGCCTTCCCATCCGCTGTTGTGCAGGTCGTAGGTGATATACACAATCTCAAATCCGCACTGCTCAAAATAGCCGATCGAATCCTTGAACAGTCCGTCGTCGTCGGTCTTAAAATGCACCTCGCTGCCCTTTTTCAGAAACGTCTTGTATTTTTCAAGCTGGCGCGGGTGGGTAAGACGGTGCTTGTTGTCGCTCGGCTTGCTCCACGGGTTGCAGAAATTGATATAGAGCTTTTCTACCGTGTCGGTGGGGGCAAAGGTTTTTTCGATGCACTCAATCTGCTGCGACATCAGCAGTACGTTTTCCACCGGGAGATTTTTTTCGGCGCAGGCTTTTTCCACGTTGCGCTTGGCAAGCACCAGCACCTCGCTTTTGATGTCCACGCCCAGATAATTGATTTCCGGGTGCAGTACGGCAAGCTGGGCCAGAAATCCGCCTTTTCCGCAGCCGAGTTCCATGTGCATGGGCTGCTGTTTTGAAAATTTTTCCGCCCAGTGTCCGTAATTTTCCGGCGGGGTATCCACAAAAAAGTCGCAGGCGGCAAGCTCGGGCCGCGCCCACGGTTTTCTTCGCATTCGCATAGCTTCAATCCTTTCAGTCGTCCTCGCGGTAATATTCGGCGTCCTTGGACGGAATCAGCCCGCCGACCGCCTTGAGATCGCCCGTCAACAGCGCCAGCACGCCTTTGTACAGCAGTGCGGGATCTCCCAGAAACGCGCGCCGCACGGATTCGACCTGTGCCCGATCGGGCAGAAAGACCGAAAGATTCAGCAGTTCGTCATCGCCGTCGAGAATCCGCATCCGTGCCGTGTAACCGCCGTTGTCGCAGGGGGTGCTGTCAAATTTCGCATAGCTGTCGCGCTTGGCGCGCGCGAGCAGACGCGTGGCGGCACGGATGGTTTTGTCGCGGACGGTTTTCGGCAGCGAACGCTCCAGCGTCTCGGAGGTTTC
>DLVP01000201.1:13469-14812 GCA_003445125.1 Oscillospiraceae bacterium
GCCGAGATCGGTCGCGGTGTAATAATCTTCCTTGTCCTCGGTGTGATCGACGCGGATGTGTCCGCTTTTGATCATGTCGGGAATACTGTCGGAAAGTTCAAAATAATTCACGAGTTCGTCGCGCCGGACAATGTCGGTGATCTGAGTCAGTGAAAGCGGTCGATTGACCGAACTGAGCAGATAGCAAAGAAGAATCCGGATTTCGGTTTTGCTGGTCAGTCCGCCGGGCGCAATGCCCTCTGTTGAAAAATCCATAATATCGCCGCCTTTCCTTCTTTTCAGTATATCATTTTTCGACAGTAAAATCAATAGAAAAAACGTCCGCAAACAGAATTTCTTCCGTTTGCGGACAGAGAAAAAAGAGGAGTTAGAAAAAGAGGGTGGTGTAGTGAATATCCGAGAAAAGCGCGTCCGCCGAAAGGGTATTTTCCGTGACGGTGAAAAGAACGTCTCCGATGCGGATGCCGCGGTAGACGGGGCTTTCCGTGTTCACCCGTCGCACGACGGTCAGCTGCTGATTTTCGTCAATGCCGACCACGGCGAAGGCGTAGGGCAATTCTCCGCCGACGCACAGCGGGAAGCCGATCAGCGAACGGCTTGTGTCGATCAGCAGTGCTTTGTGATCGTAGAGCGCATCCGAAAATGCGTCCTCGAAAATCACGCAGTCAAGCTCCTGCGGATGCTGCGGGTCGGATACGTCAAACAGCGACACCTTGGTTCCGTCGCGCGAATCACCGTCGGCAACGTGTCTTCCGAAGCCGATCAGCAGATGCTCACCGTAGGGGTGCAGATAACTGCTGTAACCGGGAAGCCGTACTTCTCCTACAATGAACGGGGCGGTGGGATCGCTTGCATCGATCACAAACAACGGATCGGTTTCACGGAAGGTCACCAGATAGATCTTCTCGCCCATGAAGCGGGCGGAATATACCCGTTCGTCCGGAGCGATTCCCGTCAGCTTTCCTTTCGGCTGAAGATCGGAATCGAAGATGTACACAGCGTTGTCCGTGGCGTCCGAGGTATCATAGGTGACGGCAATGCGGAAATCGCCGCGGTATTCGTCCATGGAAAATTGGTTGAGTGGGCAGCCGTCCACCGTGGCTTGTGCACGGATGGCAAATTCGCCGCCGTTGAGAGAAATCGCGGTAATACGGGAACCGGCGCCTTCGGGAGAGGAGAGGTAGAGAGTGCTTTCCGAGCAGTAGACCGCGTTGGTGTTGCTCATGACCGACAAGGTATCCGTTACACGGCTTTCTTTGAAACTGTAAGCTGACAGCGTGGTAAACACGCTGTTTCGCGTTTCTCCGATGCGGCAGATGCGCGTGGGAGAAACCGACTCGTAG
>DLVP01000201.1:14865-18727 GCA_003445125.1 Oscillospiraceae bacterium
CCGGTCGGGATTTTCCGTATAGTCGCCGTAAAAATCGGGGATCTTGCGGGAAATCAGATAGAGGTTGTCTTCGACGATGCGGGAGGTGAAATAACTTCCCTCCTGGGAAAAACGGGCGGTTTCGTCGGGCGCGGTGCGGTCGGAAACGTCAAAGACCTGCAAGGTGGTGCAGGCGCCGCCGAGCGCATCGTTGTAGGTTTCGGAGACCGCACACAGACGGTTGCCGTCCAGAAACAGCTCCCCGCCGTAGCTTTCGTCCGGCAGAGAAAGCTCGCTTGCGAGCACGGGGGCAGTGGGGTCGGAAACATCGAAAATAAAGAGCTTGCCGTACCCGTTGAGCGTGTAAAGCCAATCGCCGTCCGTCAGACTGCCGTCGGCTTCCTGTACGTTTTCCGCCTGATTTTCGGGCGCGGAAAATTTTGTGCTGCCGTTGTCTATGGCTCCCGTAGCACCCGTAGATTCATTGACGGCATCCTCCGCCCACAGCTTTCCGTACATGAAATTGTATATCGGCAAGCCGGCGGAAAACTCCGAAACGATTTCTTGTTCAGAGGAAAAGAAATGAACGCCGTCTGCCGAAAAATATTCGGATATTTGGGCTTCCATTCTGGACAGAGAGTAGAACAGCGCCGTTGCGAAGAACAGAAATGCGGCGGCGACCGCAGCGGCATAGCGCATGGTTTTTGAAAGGGAGATCGCACAATGTTTTTCCGTATCACGGATGGTTTCCATCATGGCATCGGGCAGAAGCGCTTCGGGAACTTCCGGTTCGCCGAGCGCGGATTTGAGTTTTTGTTTGACCCATTCGGTGTCCGTCATGTCAATTCCTCCTTTCATTCCAGCATTTCCCGCAGCTTTTTGTGTGCGCGGGAGATGCGCGAGTTTACCGTTCCGTGCGGCCATCCGAGAATTTCGGCAATCTGCGCGCCGTTATATCCGAGGTACGAATGCAGAATCACGACGGCGCGATCCTTTTCGTTCAGCTTCATGAGCGCCTGCCGCACGGCAACGGTCTCGGCGGGATCGCCTGTGCGTTCGTCGGTAAGCGTTTCCCCGAACGCTTCGATGTCGCACATATTTTTTTGAGCAACATATTCGGCTTTTTTGTTTTTGCAGCGCAGATAAAGAATTTTAAAGATCCAGGCGCGAAAGAGCGTATCGTCCCGCAGACGGAAAATACCGCGGTAGGCGTCGAGTACCGTCTCGCTGACGGCGTCCTGCGCATCGTCCGGATTGCCGAGCATTCCGTATGCCGCTTTATAAAGATCGCGGTAGATCAGGGAATACAGCGTTTCAAAAGCCTTGTCGTCGCCGCCGCGCGCTGCGGCAACCACCTGCGGATTGATCGTCATGGAGTCACTTCCTTTGACATTCTCCGTTCGGCTTTCATTTATACAGTGTCGGGCAGAACGAAAAATGTTGCAATTTTTTTCAAATCGTGTCACAATAAATTCACACTTTTTTGTGAAAACGGGGTATACTGTAATTGTACTCGGGCGAAAGCCCCCGTACAATTACCCCCTCCTCAAACACACCGATTCCGTCCTTGCGGCGGAAGCGGAAACGGCGGCAGCTTGCACCTGCCGCCGTTTCCGTGTTTAAAGGACAATGGTTTCGATGGCAAGGGCTTTTCCGGTTTTTTCGTCGAGGTCGATCACGGCGGCGTTGAGCTGCATTTCCCCTCCGGCAGTGTTGAGACGGACGGGAAGATTGGTGACGACTTTTTTCGTGGCACAGCCGACATCCGCGCCGAGCACGGAATACACCGCGCCGGTCATGCCGACGTCGGTGAGATATGCCGTGCCGCCGCGCAAAACGGTTGCGTCGGCGGTCTGCACGTGGGTGTGCGTGCCGATGACGGCGGAAACCCTGCCGTCGAGGTAGTATCCCATCACTTTCTTTTCGGAAGTGGCTTCCGCGTGGAAATCCACCAGAATGTTGGGGGTATCCATGTCGGGAAGCAGACGGTCGATGCAGTCAAACGGAGAGTCGTTCGGTTCCATGTAGACGCGCCCGATCAGATTGACCACTGCCACGCGCACCCTGCCGAAATCCACGATGCACACGCCTTTGCCCGGTGCCGAACGGTGAAAATTTTCCGGACGCAGGAGACGGTCGTTTTCGTCAAAAAGCGGCAGAGAGTTTTTCTGCCGAAACGCGTGGTTGCCGGTGGTGATCACATCCGCCCCGGCGGAAAAAAGCTGATCGGCGCTTTTTTCGGTAATTCCGTTTCCGTCGGCGGAGTTTTCGCCGTTGATCACGGTCATGTCAATGCCGAGTTTCCGCCGCAGATCGGGGAGCTTCTGTTGAAGATACAGACAGCCGTTCCCCGCGACGGCGTCTCCAACCATTAAAATTCTCACGCAAAACACCTCAGTTTCTTTACTATCATACACAATTTTAAAACTTTTTGCAACATGGTATGGACATTTGCGAAGGAAAAGTGTATAATGTGAAAAGCTGAAAAACAAATTTCGGAGGAAAAAATATGAAAATCGTAAGTAAAATTCTGGCGGTTGTTCTCTGCCTGTGCTTGGCGTTGAGCTTTGCATCCTGCGGCGAGGACACGACATGGGTGATTAAAAACGATCAGAACACGGTGTCTGCGGGACAGTATCTGTACTACCTGATGAATGCCTATGCCACTGCTTCCGGTAAGGTTTCCGACAGCAGTAAGGACGTGCTTTCCCAGCAGGTGGAGGAGAAGGACGCTTCGGAGTGGATCAAGGAATCCGCGATGGAAAGCGCACGGATGTATCTGGAAATCGAGAAAATGTTTGCCGAGGAAGGGCTGACGCTGGACGATGCCGATACCGCCTACATTGATCAGTACGTGGTTTATATGTGGGTGTACTATTCGGAAATTTATGAGAAAAACGGCATTTCGGACAAGACGCTGAGAGAGGTTATGCTCAACAGCACAAAGTCTGGCAAGCTCTTTGACCATCTGTACGGCGAGGGCGGTGCACGGGAAATTCCTGTGGAGGATGTCAAGAAATATATCAATGAAAACTACGCGAAAACGAAATCCATCGTGCTTTCGCTGAACAATCTGGACGGCAAACTGCGCGACGAAGCCACGATTGCCGAGATCAAGGCACTGGCGGAAAAATATCAGACACAGCTTAACGACGAGGGCGCAGACATTGAACGCCTGCTGGTGGATTACGACCGCTTTGAAAAAGCACTGGAAGAAAAAGAAAAAGCGGCGCAGGAGTCGTCGGACACTTCTTCCGATACTGCGTCGAATGTCAGCACCAATGAAGAGGCAAACGATACCGCGGCACCGACTTCTTCCACAGCGGGCGAGGAAACCTCTTCGGAAACAAGCGACGTGACCGAGAATCCGACCGATGATTCTTCGACGGCAGCCTCTTCGGAGGATACCTCTTCCGACAGCGCTTCTTCGGAAACGACGGAAGACGAGAATCTGGAAATCATCAGCAAATCGTCCACGAAATACACCGATGCCGAGAAAGAGGCAGTGTTTGCACTGGAGAACGGCAAAGCGGCAGTGGTGGTGGAAGACGAATATATCCGTGTGGTTCTGCGCATGGACATTTTCGAGGATGATACTTATCTGAAAGAATACGACAGCACGGCAAGAGCTCAGATCAAGGGTGACGAGTTCACCGAGGAGCTTAAGACAAAAGCGGCGGAATTGACCGTGGAAGTCAACGAAAAAGCCGTGAAACGGTATAAACCGTCGAAAATCAAGCTGAAGTAAAAAAAGACGGAAAGGCGGATACGGCGGTATCCGCCTTTTGTTTTTCGTAAGGAGGGAACAGTATGAATGTACCGCTTGCGGATCGGATGCGTCCGGAAAGCCTGGAGGAAGTGGCGGGACAACGGCATTTGCTGG
>DLVP01000201.1:18825-24085 GCA_003445125.1 Oscillospiraceae bacterium
CACGGTGGCGAGGATTCTGGCGGAAAAGTCGGGAATGCAGCTGTATAAGCTCAACGGAACGAACTGCTCCACGGGGGATATCCGCGAAGTGGTGTCGGGAACCGATACGCTGACGGGACGAAACGGGGTGCTGCTGTATTTGGACGAAATTCAGTATCTGAACAAACGCCAGCAGCAGTCGCTTCTGGAGTATATCGAAAACGGCAGTGTGACGCTGATTTCCTCCACGACGGAGAATCCGTATTTTTATGTGTATAACGCGATTCTCAGCCGTTCCACGGTGTTTGAATTCAAAAGCCTTTCTCCGGAGGATATCGAGCCGGTCATTCGCCGCGGCTTTGCACAGATGGAAAAGGATCTGAACACACCGATCCGCGCCGACGAAGAAGCAGTGAAAAAAATTTCTCTCGGATGCGGCGGCGATGTGCGAAAGGCGCTCAACGCCGTCGAACTGTGTTCGCTGGCGGGAAAGTGGGAAGAGGATGCGGTCTGCGTGGATGAAGAAACGGTCGGCGAGGTGCTGCAAAAAAGCGCCGCACGGTACGATCGGGACGGCGACGAGCATTATGATCTGCTTTCGGCGTTTCAGAAGTCCATCCGCGGATCGGACGAAAATGCCGCGCTGCACTATCTGGCACGTCTGTTGGAAGCGGGCGACCTGATTTCCCCCTGTCGGCGGCTGTTGGTGATTGCAAGCGAGGATATCGGTCTTGCCTATCCGATGGCGGCGGGGATTGTTAATGCCTGCGTGGATACGGCGGAGCGATTGGGACTTCCCGAAGCGCGGATTCCGTTGGCGGAGGCGGTCATCCTGCTTTGCACCGCGCCGAAATCCAATTCCGCAATCGAGGCGATCGATGCGGCAATGGCGGATGTGAAAAGCGGGAACTTTTCCGAAGTTCCGGCGCATTTGAAAGATTCACACTATGAGGGCGCGGGAAAACTGGGGCGCGGAAAAACGTATCTCTACCCTCACGCGTATCCGAATCATTACGTTTCTCAACAGTACCTTCCCGATGCACTTTCGGGACGGGTGTATTATACCTTCGGCGATAATAAAACCGAACAGACGGCTTTGGAGTACCGAAAGAAGATTCGATAAGGCGGTGAGTGCGTGTTTACCTATATTCTCGGAACCGGCGGCAGCGGAAAAACCGCAGAAATTCTGCGCCGCGCGGCAGAAATGTCCAAAACGACCGAAACGATCCTGCTGGTGCCGGAGCAAAATTCGTTTGATACCGAACGCACGGTGTACGAACAAGAGGAAACGAAAAGAATTCAGGTATACAGCTTCACCCGTCTTTGTCATCAGATTTTTCGCACCTGCGGCGGTCTGGCGGGAACCCGCCTTGACGACAGCGGCAGACGGATGCTGATGGCGGCGGCGCTGGCACAGGTAAAGGATCGTCTGACACTGTACCGTCGGGTGGCTTCCCGACCGGAGTTTGCGGTGCGCATGACGCAGGCGGCGGATGAACTGAAAAACGCAGGAATCACTCCCGAACACCTGTGGGAGCTGTGCGGGAACGACCAAAGCGCGCAGGCGGAAAAATTGCGCGAACTGGCGGAAATCTATACGGTCTGGCAGGCACTGATTGATCGACAGGGGCAGGACAGCCGCGACGATCTTCTGCGCGCGGCAAAGCTCGCACGGGAGCAGGAATTTTTCAGGGATAAAGCCGTTTTTGCGGACGGCTTCAAGGATTTCACGGGAGCGCAGGACGAGCTTTTGCGTGTGATTTTGCGGCAAAGCCCCTGCTTTACGGTCGCACTTTGTGCGGATTCGCTGAGCGGGGAGGATTTGCTTTTTTCGTCGTGCCGCCAAACGGCACAGCAGTGGATTCGCGAGGCGCGGGAAGCGGGCGTGGAAGTGAAAACGCCGACGACGCTGACGCAGTCTCCGCGTTATCGCTCGGAGGCGCTGCGCGCCGTGGAGGAAAATTTTTTGCGTGCCGATGCACAGCCGGAGGATTTGCCTACCGATGCGGTGGAACTGTACGCGGCGCGGGATGAAAGGGAAGAATTGGCGTATGTTGCCGCCCGTGTGCGTCGGTTGGTGATGGAAGAAGGCTTTCGCTGGCGGGAGATTGCGGTGGTGAGCCGAACCCTTCCCGACACGGCGGTCTTGAGGGAAACGTTTGAACGGTACGGCGTGCCGCTCTACCTGGATGCCGTGGAGCAGATTCGCAACAAACCGCTGCCGAAACTGCTGTCGGCGCTGTTTGCCTCGACTCGTGGAAATGACCTTTCTCCGGTGTTTTCCATGCTCAAATCCCCGCTTTCTCCGTTTTCGCCGGAGGATGTCCATGCGCTGGAAAACTATTGCTTCGTCTGGGATCTCAAACGTGCCGATTTTGCGCATCCGTTTGTGCGGCATCCCGACGGATTCAAAAAAACTTCGGATAAAAAAGCCGAAGAGACACTGGAAAAACTCAACGCCGTGCGGGAAAGCGTGTGGAACCGGATTTCGGAATTTTCCGAATCCGCCGCCGATTGCGACGGCAAAGCCTTTGCTGAAGCCATGTTTCGGTTTCTGACCGACTTCGGCGCGGTGGAAGCGATCCGCCGCCTGACCGAAACCCTGCCGCCGGAGGAAGCGCACGACTGTGCGGCGGTGTATCGGACGGTGGTCGGCTGTATGGAACAGATGGCATCGGTACTGAAAGAGGTGTCGTTCGACCTTCCGCGGATGGCGGCGCTGTTTGAAGCGGCGCTGGCGGATGGGGGGTACGGAAAGATTGCACAGACGGCAGATTTGGTGACAATCGGTACTGCGGATCGGATTCGGTATTTTCATCCCCGCGCGGTGTTCGTATTTGGCGCGGCAGAGGGGAAGTTCCCCGCACTGACTTCGCATGACGGACTGATCGGCGATCGCGAACGCGCATTTTTGAGCGAACGGGGCGTGAAAATCGCCGACCACGGGGAGAAAACTTATGCCGATGAACGCTTTTTTGCGTATACGGCGCTGGCGGCGCCGAGCGAGCGCCTGTTTGTCAGCTTTCCGCAGACCAACGGGGACGGCAGGGTACAGTCGCCGTCGGTGATTGTGACACAGCTTCAAAAAATTCTCCCGGGAGTGCAATTGCTCACGCCGCAGACCGTCGATCGGTCGCTGTTTCTGCAAACGCCGCGCGCGGCGGTGCGGGCGTATGCGCTGAGTGACGACGAAACCGAAAAACGCGTGATCGAACAGACCGATGCCGAAGAGGTGCGGCGGTTGCGAGACGGCGCGGGAGAAAAGGACTTTGCCATGCACGACCCGTCGCTTTCCGAACGGCTGTACGGCAAAGACCTGTACCTTTCCCCGACAAAGGTGGAGAGTTTTTACGCCTGCCGTTTTGCCTATTTCTGTCAGCGGGGACTGCGGGTTCGTCCGCTCAAGCGGGCGCAGATGAACCCGCTGCAGAGCGGCACGTTTATTCACTATTGTTTGCAGCATCTGCTTGCCGACAACGGCAAGGACGCATTTTGCGCCCTGTCGGAAACGGAGATTGCCGCGCAGTGCGATCGGCTGACGGAGGACTATGTGCATGAAGAACTGGGCGACGCGATGCCCGATGCGCGCTTCATGACGCTGCTTCTCCGACTCAAAGGATCGGTGCGCCGTCTTGCCTTGCGTCTGAAGGCGGAGCTTCTGCACAGCAGCTTCACGCCTGTGGAATTTGAAGCGCCCGTTTCGCGCGACGGCGAGATCAAACCCATCCGCCTTGCGCTGTCGGACGGGGGCAGCGTATGCGTGGAAGGAACGGCGGATCGAATCGATACCTTTGAAAAAGACGGCGTGCGTTATCTGCGCGTGATCGACTATAAATCCGGAGGCAAAACCTTCAATCTCGACGACGTGGAGGCGGGACTCAAAATCCAGATGCTGCTCTACCTGTTTGCCGCCTGCGCGCCGCAGGGAGGAAAATATGCGGGAAGTATCCCCGCGGGTGTGTTGTACGTTCCCGCCGGCGACAGTTATCTGAAGGCGGATCGCCGCGAGACGGCGGAAAGCATCGATAAAGCACAGAAGGAAAGTCTGCGCGCCAACGGACTGATCCTTGACGATCCGACGGTGATCGAAGCCATGGAAAACGGCAAAGATACGCACTTTATCCCGGTGTACTATAAAACGGACGGCTCTTTTACGGCGAAATCCTCGCTTGCGGACGCCGAGACATTCGGAAAAATCGGGGAAACGGTGTGTGAGGTGCTCACACGCATGGGCGAGCTGCTGCATCAGGGCGACACGGTGCCGGATCCGAACCCGAGGAGCAATGCGTGCGAAT
The DNA here is from genome assembly GCA_003445125.1 of Oscillospiraceae bacterium. Classification (GTDB taxonomy): domain Bacteria; phylum Bacillota; class Clostridia; order Oscillospirales; family Ruminococcaceae; genus UBA11540. The sequence continues at coordinate 23,100 of DLVP01000201.1, forward strand.
ATTGTGACTATGCTTTCGTGTGCAAACGGACGGAAAAAACGGAAGAATCGACAGAAAGCTGAACTTTTGAAAAAAAGACCTTGACAAATGAAGGGGAAGCTTGTATAATAATTGGGTACGAATAAACCGCACAATTCCTGTGCCTGTCTTGAGGTGTCCGTTATGATGCTGGATCTGCGGCAGATCTTTGAGGTTCCCGATACATCGATGGAGCTGGATACCGCCGTGTCTCTTTCCGGTATTGATTTTCACGGGGTGCATCCTTTTGAAACGCCGGTCTCTGTCAAGGGACGGATTGAAAACAGGCTGGGTGTCGTGACGGTGCAGTGCGAAGTCGCTTTCACGCTTCATTATCTTTGCGACCGCTGTCTGAAAGAAGAATACAAAGACTGCCGTATGCAGTTTTCCCATGTGTTGACCAATGAGCCGAACGTGGATTTTTCCGACGACAGGATTGAAGTTCAGGGTAATTCACTCGACCTTGACGATCTGATGATGAATGACATTCTGCTGGAATTGCCGACCAAGCTCCTGTGCCGGGACGATTGCAGGGGGTTGTGTCCGGAGTGCGGGAAAAACCTCAACGACGGGACCTGTTCCTGCCAAAAAGAGACGGTGGATCCTCGCCTCGCGGTTTTGAAACAGCTTTTGGATCATCACGATTGAAAATAAAAGGGAGGTTTTGGACATGGCAGTTCCGAAGAGAAAACATTCGCAGGCAAGACGTGATAAAAGACGTTCCAATGTATGGAAGCTCCAGCTTCCCGGATTCTCGAAGTGCACTCAGTGCGGTGAGCTGAAGATGCCCCACAGAGTTTGTCCTCATTGCGGCTACTATAAGGGCAAGGAAATCGTAAAAGTGGCTGACTGAGTTCAAGAGAACGAACGGCAGAGGAAGGATTTTTCTCCTTCCTCTGTTTTTTTGCCCGAAAGGGCTTTATATTGGAAGAAAAGTATGGTATACTGTTGATAAGTACGCGGCATTT
>DLVP01000223.1 GCA_003445125.1 Oscillospiraceae bacterium
GGTGTGCTGGATCGTTTTGACAGCGTGCTGTTCACAGCGCCGGCGCTTTTTCTGCTGCTGCAATTCGTACAGATAATCAGGTGAGAAAATGAAAAAAATCGCTCTGCTCGGTTCAACCGGCTCCATCGGAACGCAGTCTTTGGATGTCATCCGCCGCCTAAGATACCGCGTAACGGCGCTTACGGCAAATACAAGCGTCGATCTGTTGGAAAAACAGGCGCGGGAGTTCTTGCCGGATTTTGCGGTTATGACGGATGCCGATGCCTGCCGCGACCTCAAACAACGGCTGAAAGACACTTCGGTCGAGGTGCTGTGCGGTATGGAGGCGGTGTGTGAAGTCGCTTCCCGCGAAGAAAATGACATTGTGCTGAATGCTTTGGTGGGGATGCGCGGTCTGCGCCCCACGATGTGCGCGATTGAAGCGGGAAAAGATGTCGCGCTTGCCAACAAAGAAACCCTGGTGACCGGCGGTGAACTTGTAATGGAAGCGGCAAAACGGCATGGGGTGAAGATTCTTCCCGTGGACAGCGAACATTCCGCTATTTTCCAGTGCTTGCAGGGAAGTGCGGGAAACCGCCTGAAAAAAATTCTGCTGACCGCTTCCGGCGGACCGTTTTTCGGAAAAACCAAAGAGGAACTCAACGGCGTGACCGTTTCCGACGCACTGAAGCATCCGAATTGGAAAATGGGGGCAAAAATCACGATCGACAGTGCCACTTTGATGAATAAGGGCTTGGAACTGATCGAAGCCATCCGGCTTTTCGGCGTGAAAGCCGAAGATGTGGAAGTGGTGGTGCATCGGGAAAGCGTGATTCATTCGCTGATTGAATACGAAGATCATTCTGTAATCGGACAGCTGGGAGTACCTGATATGCGGATACCGATTCAGTACGCGCTGACCTATCCCAACCGTTATCCCTGTCCTGTGGCGGAGCTTTCGCTTACGGATGTCGGGAAACTGACTTTTTACCGTCCGGATGAGGAAACTTTTTGCTGCCTGAAGGCCTGCCGGCGGGCAATTTCTCTGGGCGGGCTTTATCCCACGGTCGTCAACGGTGCCAACGAACGCGCCGTAGAGCTTTTTCTGAAGGGGAAAATCGGTTTTCCCGATATCGGAAAAATCGTTCTTCGTTCGCTGGAAGAAATAAAAGACGACCGAACGGAATATACTATGGAAGATATTTATCGGACAGACGCCGCCGCGAGAGCGTTTGTCGATTCTGTGATGTGAGGAATACTGCATGAGCCTTTTGTTGACTATACTTTCAACCGTCATCATCTTCGGTATTGTGATTTTTATTCATGAGTTCGGGCATTTTCTCTGTGCCAAGCTCTGCCATGTGCAGGTCAACGAGTTTGCCCTCGGCATGGGACCGAAGATTTTTTCTTTCACGAAAGGCGAAACGAAGTACAGCCTGCGCCTGCTGCCGATCGGCGGGTATTGCCAGATGGAGGGAGAAGACGGAGAAAGCGAGAATCCCCGTGCGTTTCCGAATCGACCGATCTGGCAGAGAATTCTGATTGTCTCTGCGGGAGCGCTGATGAATCTGATTCTCGGCTTTTTGGTGGTTTGCCTTACCATTTGCCTGTATTCCCGTGCCATTTCCTCCACGAAAATTGCACAGTTCAGCGAAAACGCAAGAACACAGCAAACCGGACTTCAAGTGGATGATACGATTTTGAAGATCAATAACCGCCGCATCCATATTGACAGCGACATTGTCTTTGAATTGCAGCGCGATGACGATCTGATTGTGGATATGGAAGTGCTGCGCGGCGGACAGAAGGTAACACTGCACGGGGTGACGTTTGATTATACCGTCAAGCACGACGAAAAAACCGATACGGATTACAAGAGCTTTGTGGTGGATTTTAAGGTTTACGGAATTCAAAAATCGTTTTTCAGCGTCCTTCGCCAGTCGTTTTATGAAAGCATCGTGATCGGAAAATCCATTTGGGTCTCCCTGGTGGATCTGGTGCGAAATTTCCAACTGAATAAAATTTCGGGATTTGTCGGTGTCGGAGAAGTCATCGGTGAGGCGGCAGGAATGGGATTTGATTATCTGCTGAACATTCTGGCATTTATCACCATCAACCTCGGAATTTTCAATCTTCTTCCGATTCCCGCGCTGGACGGCGGACGTCTGCTCTTTTTGCTGATTCAGTTGATCATTCGCCGCCCGATCCCCGCAAAATACGAAGGAATGATTCATGCCATCGGCTTTATCGCCCTGATTCTGCTGATGATTATTGTGACGTTTAAGGATCTGTGGATGCTGATCGTGAGGTAACGCTATGAAAAAAACACGCGAAGTGAAAGTGGGAAATCTGAGCATCGGCGGCGGACATCCGATTGCCGTGCAGTCGATGCTCAATCGCGACCCGCACGATGTTTCCGTCTGCGTGGCACAAGCACTTGAGCTGCAGGCAGCAGGCTGTGAAATCATCCGCACCACGGTGCCGGATCTTGAGTCGGTGTCTGTCATTGATGCACTGAAAAAAGAGGTTTCGGTTCCGATCGTCGCCGATATCCATTTTGATTACCGCATTGCGCTGGCGTGCGCCGAGCATGGGGTAGATAAGATCCGCATCAATCCGGGAAATATCGGAGACGATGATCGGGTCGGACAGGTTGCCCGGGCGTGTAAACAACGGCAGATTCCGATTCGTATCGGTGTCAATTCCGGTTCACTGGAAAAGCATATTCTGCAAAAATATGGCGCACCTACCGCACAGGCGCTGGTGGAAAGTGCGAAGTATCATGCCCGTTTACTGGAAAAATTTGATTTTGAAGATATTGTCATTTCTATCAAGTCTTCCGATGTGCGCCGCACGGTGGAAGCGTATCGGCTGCTCAGTGAGGATTGCCCGTACCCGCTGCACCTCGGTGTCACGGAAGCGGGGACGGAGTCCATGGGAATCGTTAAATCCTCTATCGGAATCGGCGCACTGCTGCTGGATGGCATAGGAGATACTATCCGCGTGTCGCTGACGGCGGATCCCGTCCGCGAGGTACTTACAGGTAAACGGATTCTGCGTGCTTTGGGACTCGGAAAACCTGCCGTGAACATCGTTTCCTGCCCGACCTGCGGAAGAACGAAGATCGATCTGATTTCGTTGGCAAATGCGGTGGAGGAAAAATTGGCGGACTGTCCGAAAGATATCACCGTTGCCGTGATGGGGTCCGTGGTGAACGGTCCCGGAGAGGCGCGGGAAGCCGATCTCGGCGTTGCCGGAGGAGACGGATGCGGATTGATTTTCCGCAAAGGAGAAATTTTGCGAAAAGTTCCGGAAACACAACTGTTGGATGTGCTGATGGAAGAAATTGAAAAAATATAGAGGAAAGCGAAAACACAGTGAACGATTTTAAATCTTACCTCTCGGTTTGCCTTTCGGAAGATGCTCTGACGGCGGTTCCGGACGGGCATATTCTCGGACTGCAGCTGATCAGAGAAAAAAACTGCGCTTCTATGAAGGTGGAGTTTTCTTCCTTTGTGCCCTTTTCTGTCCTGCATAGATTGGAAAAGGCGGTTTCGCAGGAATTACGATTGACATTTTTGGTCGATCCCGTGTTTGATGCTTCGTTTTCCTGCGAATTCATGCCGGAGATTATTCATGAATTGAAGCGGACAACGGCGGTTATCAACGGCTTTTTGGACGATGCGCAGTTTTCTCTGACAGGGGAGGAACTGAAAATCGGACTCAAACGCGGCGGTTACGAGATTCTGACGCGCTCGGGCTTTGAGGTTCAGTTGAAACGCTTTTTGGAAGAAAAATTTCACGCTCATTTGAATGTCACGTTTGAGGGTACGCTTTCCTTGGAGGATCCTGCCGCATTTGATGCGGTGATGTCCTCGGCACCGCGTTTTGTTCTCGAACCCGTAGACGCGCCGCAGGAACCGCCGAAAGAGAAAACGGTTCCCGCAGCAGAAAAAAAGGAGGCACCGACGCCGCCTTTGCCGTGGGAAGAACCGATTCCCGCAGAGGAAAAGCCTGCATTTGACACAGCCGACCTGCCCATTGACCTGAAAAGCTATGAGCAGTGCGTCGGAAAGACGATAAAAACCCCTCCTGTGCCCATGATTCACGTTGCCGAAGAACGCAAGGGCGTCACCATGTGGGGAGATATTTTTTCGGTGGATTCTCACGACACGCGGGACGGAACCAAGACGATTTATACGATCTTTTTCACCGACTATACCAGTTCGCATACCATCAAAGCGATCGTAGACAAGAACAAAGCCGAGGCTTATGAAAAGCTGAAGGTCGGAAAAACCGTGCTGGTGCGCGGAGATGTACGCTATGACAATTATGACAAAGGACTCAATATCAAACCGTACGATATCGCCTTTGTTTCCCGCATTCCCCGCTTGGATGCCCATGAGGGGGACAAGCGCATCGAATTGCACGCGCATACCAAAATGTCCGCCATGGATACGGTGGTTTCCGTGGAGGACCTGATCAAACAGGCATATAAATGGGGACATAAGGCGGTGGCAATCACCGACCACGGAAACCTCCAGGCGTTTCCTGACGCGGCGACCACGGTTGCCGATCTGAACAAAAAGAACGGCACGGATTTCAAGATTCTGTACGGCGGGCAAGCCTATTATATCGATGATGTCGCACCGGCACAGGCGGTTTTCGGCGAACAGACGGCAGATTTCAAGGACGAATTTGTGGTGTTCGATCTGGAAACGAC
>DLVP01000161.1 GCA_003445125.1 Oscillospiraceae bacterium
GCGTCAAAATCCACATCGCCGCATAGCTTTCCCGCCGCGTTGCGGTTCATGCCGACGTCAATCACGACAGCACCCGGCTTCACCATGTCGGCGGTGACAAACTTCGCTTTGCCGACGGCGGAGACCAGAATGTCGGCACGACGGCAGATTTCGGAGAGATTTTCGGTGCGCGAATGACAAACCGTCACCGTGCCGTTTTTTTGAAGCAACAGCAGCGCCATGGGCTTTCCGACAATGTTGCTTCTGCCGATGACTACGCAGGACTTGCCGTTCGGATCAATTCCTTCGGCTTTCAGCATCTCCAGCACACCCGCGGGAGTGCAGGGGAGAAAAGCCGGCTGTCCAATCAGAAGCCGACCGGCATTTTCGGGGTGAAAAGCATCCACGTCCTTCTGCGGGGCGATGGCTTCGATGACGGCGCGCTCGTCAAGGTGTTTGGGGAGGGGGAGCTGGACGAGAATCCCGTCAATGTCCGATTTTTTGTTGAGCGTGCGCACCAGGGAGAGCAGCTCTTCCTGTGTTGCCGCGGCGGGGAGGGCGTATTCCTCGGAATGAAATCCGACCGCTTCGCACGCTTTGTGCTTGTTGTTCACATATACGCGGGAAGCCGGGTCGTCTCCCACAATCACCACGGCGAGTCCCGGCGCGCGTTTTCCTTCGGCAAGCAGTGCGTCGGTTTCCCGACGGAGGTTCTCTTTCAGTGCGGCGGAAATCGCCTTTCCGTCAATGATTTTCGCCATGGTCGTTCTCCTGTTCATTTTCAGGCTCCGAAGGCTCTTCGGTCGGTGCCGGGAGTTTTCCGACGGGGCATAGGTAGAGCGGATCGTGCGCTTTGTGAATTTTCACGCGAACTACAGTCCAGACGATCACAGCCGCCACGACCAATACGGCGGAAAGCACCTGTGACACGCGCACATTGCCCCAATAGAGACTGTCGGTGCGCAGTCCTTCGACGACGAAGCGTTCGCTGCCGTACCAGACGCAGTACAAAAGCGCGACCTCGCCGTCAAAGCGGCGGTGCTTGGAAAACAGATGCAGCACCAACACGCCGAGCAGACACCAGAGCGACTCGTAAAGGAAGCACGGATGCACCAGCGTGCCTTCGGTGACGGCATAGCCTTTATTGGACAGCTCGCGGAGAATTTTTTCTGAGGTCATGCCCCACGGGAGATTCACGGTCATGGGTTCGCCGTAGGCTTCCACATTCATGAAGTTGCCCCAGCGTCCGATGCCTTGCCCGATCAGAAAGCCGATAGAGCAGAGATCCAGCATGGCGGTGAATTTGACTTTGCGCACCTTGCAGACGATAAATCCTGCCAGAATGCCGCCGATCAGTCCGCCGTAAATGGCGATTCCGCCGTTCCAGATTTCAAAAATGCTGAGCAGATTGTCCTTGAAATCTTCCCATTTGTAGATAACAAAATACGCGCGTGCGCCGATCATGCCGCCGATGATTCCCCAGATCGCGGCTTCCACCACATCGTCGGATTTTGCACCGAACTGCGGCGCGCGGCGGGAGGCGTACACCATGGCAAGCAGAAAGCCCAGGGCAATGAGGATGCCGTACCAGTAGACGGTCAGATTCCCGATGGAAAACGCCACTCGGTTGATGTCAAAGGTCAGTCCCAACAGGGGAAAAGAAACAGTGTTCATAAATTCAGACTCCTTTCGGTTCTATCACGGATAAAGCGCAGTGTTCGGACAAAAGACGCGCCAGAAGCGCTTTTGCGTCGCTTTGGCGGGCGTTCTCCAGACGGTCGATCACGTCAAAGACGCCCACAGAGGAAAAATGACAGTCGGTGATCCATTCGGCAGTGGCGGAAAGACTGTCAAACAAACGGACATACCGTCCGTACAGCGCGTTGCGTGCGGCAATGAAATCTTCGTCCGAAAATCCGTCGCGTTTGATGCGCAGAATTTCTTCCAGCAGATTGCCCGCAATGAGCCGCCCCGTCGGGTTGTTCGGGTTGCAGAGGAACAGCGCGTCGATTTTCTCGTGCGCAAGGACGGGTAAAAAGTCCTCCCGCAAGTCAAACTGTTCCTCTTGCCGGAGCGCAANNTGCGCAGAATTTCTTCCAGCAGGGCTTTCTGCACCTTTTGCGGTTCATGGGATTCGCCGGAAAACAGCAGGGAGAAATAGTCGTTTCCCGAAAAAACTTCGCTGTCAAACACGTCGTTGATCAGCCCTTCGTCGTAGAGACGGCGATACAGCGGGGACGCGTCGCCGGCAAGAATGTCGGCAAGCATTTCGGCAGTGTCGGTGTCCGATTGATTTTGCCGCGGACCGCGGCTGTCCAGCTTGAACCCGATCTGAAAATAGGGGATTGACAAATCCATCGTCTGCGTCGTCATTTCCCGCGCGATTTCCGGCGGCTCCGAAATTTCGGGCTGCCGCACGGAAAGCGGCGGGACGGTGCGGCATTTTTCATCGCAGACGGCAAACACGTCCTGCTCGTCAAAGTTCCCGACCACGGTCAGCACCATATTTTCCGGTCGGTAGAAGGTGCGGTGGCAGAGATAGAGCGTCGAGGGGGTAATTTGAGCGATGGATTCCTCGCTCCCGGCAACGTCCAGACGCAGCGGATGATTCCGATACAGCCCGCCGAGCACGCCCAACAGCGCCTGCCAGGAGGGGTCGTCGCGGTACATGGCGATTT
>DLVP01000167.1:0-793 GCA_003445125.1 Oscillospiraceae bacterium
AGGTTGCGGAAAAGCTCTGCGACAAAATTGCCATCATCAAGGGAGGAAAGCTCATTCGTTCCGGCACCATGGAAGAAGTCAAGGGCGACGACTCGTTGGAAGAAGTCTTTCTTGAACTGGAGGAAGGAAAATGCTGAAAACCCTCGTAAAAAAACAGTTGGCGGAAATTTTTCGCAGTTACTTCTATGATCCGAAGAAAAACAAAGCCCGCTCCAAAGCGGCAATCATCGGATTCATCGTCATGTTCGTCGTGCTGATGGTCGGTGTTCTGGGCGGTATGTTTGCTTTTCTTTCCGTCTCTATCTGCCAGCCCATGGCGGAAGCGGGAATGAACTGGATGTATTTCACGCTTATGGGGATACTCGCCATTGCGCTGGGCACCTTCGGAAGCGTGTTCAACACTTATTCCGGCTTGTATCTTTCCAAAGACAACGATCTTCTGCTGTCCATGCCGATTCCCGTGAGTACCATCATGACCGCACGGCTTTTGGGCGTTTATCTCATGGGATTGATGTATTCGGGGGTAGTGATGCTCCCTGCCATTATTATCTATTGGATCTTTGTTTCCGCAAGTGCGGCAGTCATTATCGGTTCATTGCTGCTGTTCGCGCTCATCACCCTTTTCGTACTGACGCTTTCCTGCGCGCTCGGCTGGGTGGTGGCGAAAATCAGTCTGAAACTCAAAAACAAGAGTTTTGTCACGGTTCTTGCCTCGCTCGTGTTTTTCGGGCTGTACTATTTTGTCTATTTCAAAGCGCAGAGTGTCATTGAAGACCTGGTGACCCATGCGGCG
>DLVP01000167.1:799-6356 GCA_003445125.1 Oscillospiraceae bacterium
ATTACGGCGAACGCATCCGAACTTCCGCCTATCCCATCTATCTGTTCGGTCGGGTCGGTGTGGGTGACCCGCTCGCGATGGGAATTGTGTCGGCAGCGGTACTGCTTCTGTTTTTCCTGACCTGGTGGCTCATCTCCCGCAGTTTTCTGAAAATGGCAACCGCGACGGGAAACACCGAAAAGAAAGTTTACCGCGAAACCGCCGCCAAGAAAACCGGCGTCAACGCGGCACTGCTGAAAAAGGAATTTCGCAGATTCACCTCCAGCGCCAACTACATGCTCAACTGCGGACTCGGTATTCTGATGTCGGTCATCGGCGGCGTCGCTTTCCTTCTCAAGGGCGGTTTGATTGTCAGCATCGGCAACGAAATTTTCGATGCGGCATCAGGGTTCATGCCTCTGCTGCTGTGTGCGGTGATCTGCCTACTGGCTTCGATGAACAACATGGCGGCTCCGTCCGTTTCTCTGGAGGGAAAAAATCTGTGGATTATTCAGTCGCTCCCCGTGACTCCGTGGCAGGTTTTGCGCGCCAAGCTCTCCGTCCAGCTGATTCTGACGGCGGTTCCGGTGCTGTTCTGTCTGGTCTGCGTCCTGCTGGTTTATCCGTTTTCCCTTGCGGAGATTCTTGTTTCCGTGGTCATCACCATGCTGTTTGTGCTGTTCATGGCGCTGTTTGACCTGTTTTTGGGCGTGAAAATGCCGAATGTTCATTGGACCAACGAAGTGGTTCCCATCAAGCAAAGTGCTTCTGTCGGACTGGCGCTTTTGGTCGGATTCCTGTATCCCGTGCTTCTCGGCGGAGGATTCCTGTTAGGCGGGTATCGTCTCGGATTTTTCGTTTATACGATGATTTTCGCGGCAGTAACGCTGATCTTTTCGGCGATTCTGTTCTTCTGGCTCAAAAAACACGGTTCCGTGATTCTTTCTACCTTGTAAAGGAGGATTTCTATGAACAAAAAACTGTACCGTTCTGTTTCCAATCGCATGATTTCCGGGGTTTGCGGCGGAATTGCCGAATATTTTGATATTGATCCGACACTCGTCCGTCTGGGCTGGGTCGCTTTCTGCGCTCTGGGCGGCAGCGGGTTGCTTGCCTATCTGATCGCCGCAATCATCATTCCGAATCCGCCGCAATATTAAAAGGAGATTCCTATGAACAACATCATTGAAATCGACCACCTTTTTAAGACCTTCGGCGATGTGAAGGCGGTCAACGACCTGAGTTTCCGCGTAAAGGAAGGCGAGCTGTTTGCTTTTCTCGGCGTCAACGGCGCGGGAAAATCCACCACCATCAACATTCTCTGCGGTCAGCTGGAGCGTGACGGCGGCTCTGTCCTCATCGACGGCGCCGACCCGAAGGACAATTCCGATTCCGTGCGCCGCACGCTCGGCGTGGTATTCCAGAACTCCGTGCTCGACCGCGAGCTTTCCGTGAAAGACAACCTGCAAAGCCGTGCCGCCCTTTACGGTATCCACGGCAAAGCCTTTGAAAAACGTCTTTCGGAGCTTGCCGAACTGTTGGAATTCGGCGATCTGCTCAAGCGTCCCGTCGGCAAGCTCTCCGGCGGACAGAGACGCCGCATTGACATCGCCCGCGCCCTTCTCCACCGCCCGAAAATTCTCATTCTCGACGAACCCACCACGGGACTCGACCCTCAGACAAGAAGCATTCTGTGGCGCGTTGTGGACGATTTGCGCAAAAAGGAAAACATGACGGTCTTCCTCACCACACACTACATGGAGGAAGCGGCAGATGCGGATTTTGTGATTATTCTCGATCACGGAAAAATCGTGGCGGAAGGTTCTCCGCTGACGCTGAAAAACACCTACACCGGCGACTTCATCACACTGTACAATGTCCGTGAGGACGACGTCAAAAAGCTCGGTGCGCCTTACGAGCCGCTGCGCGACGCTTTCCGCGTGACCGTGGAAAACACCGCCGCCGCCACGCGCATGATTCTTAAATACCCCGAAATTTTCAGCGACTTTGAAATTACCAAGGGAAAAATGGACGACGTCTTTCTTGCCGTTACAGGCAAAAAACTGACCGGAGGTGAAGGAAAATGACCGTTTTGGGTGCATTGGTCAAGCGAAACACCAAGCTCTATTTCAAAGACAAAGGAATGTTCTTCACCTCGCTCATCACCCCGGTGATTCTGTTGGTTCTGTACGCCACTTTCCTCGGAAATGTATACGAGGACGCTTTCCGATCTTCTTTGGCAGCTGCCCACGCTTCCGTCAGCGACAGTGTCCTTTGGGGATGCGTCGGCGGGCAATTGGTTTCTTCCATTCTGGCAGTCAGCTGTGTGACCGTTCCGTTCTGCTCCAATCTGCTGATGGTTCAGGACAAGGTGACGGGCGCGCGCCACGATCTGACGGTCGCTCCGCTCAAGCCTGCCACGCTGGCGCTGGGATACTATCTTGCCACCCTTCTGTCCTCTTTGCTGATCTGTCTGGCGGCTACTGCCGTTTGTCTCGGATATCTTGCTTTTGTCGGCTGGTATCTGTCGGCTGCGGATGTGCTGAGCCTGCTGCTGGATGTGTTCCTGCTTGTCCTTTTCGGCACGGCACTTTCCTCCTGCATTTCCTTCCCGCTGTCCACCAACGGGCAGGCTTCTGCCGTCGGCACGGTCGTGAGCGCGGGATACGGTTTTGTGTGCGGCGCCTATATGCCGATTTCCAACTTTTCACCTGCACTGCAAAGAATTCTTTCCTTCCTCCCCGGCACTTACGGCACTTCACTCATGCGCAATCACGCCATGCGCGGCGTCTTTTCGCAGATGAGTGACGATGGCTTTCCCGCGGAAGTGGTGGAAGCGATTCGGGACAGTGTGGACTGCAATTTGTATTTCTTCGATCACAAAGTCGAAATCGGTACGATGCTGCTCATTCTCTCCGGCTCCATTCTTTTGCTGATCGGCATTTACATTCTGATGAATACGCTTTCCAAACGAAAAGTCTGATTTTTCACGATGAGGCGGAACCGTAAACGCGGTTCCGCCTCTTTTCGGATATTTTGCGGAAAAAGCTTTATGCTATAAATATCCGAAAAAGCGCTTGACATATACCCCACGAGGGTATATAATAAAAATACCCCCAAGGGGTATATCGTTCGGAGGGATTTTATGGAGAAAAAGACTTGCTGTCACTGCTCACAAAGAAAAAAGGAGCGTTCACCCGAAGAATACACGCATCTGATTCACCGGCTCAACCGCATTGAAGGACAGATCCGCGGCATCCGCACCATGGTGGAAAACGGAGCGTACTGTCCCGACATTCTGATACAGTCCGCCGCCGTGAACGCCGCGGTCAACGCGTTCAACAAAGAACTTCTCGCCAATCACATCCGCACCTGCGTGATTCAGGACATCCGCGAGGGAAAGGACGAAGTGGTGGACGAGCTGGTAAACACATTGCAAAAACTGATGAAATAACGGAGGGATTTATATGACACAATATCAGGTCACCGGCATGAGCTGTGCAGCTTGTTCCGCCCGTGTGGAAAAAGCCGTGTCGCACGTGCCCGGTGTCACTTCCTGCGCCGTCAGCCTGCTGACCAATTCCATGGGCGTGGATGGAACCGCCTCACCGCAGGATATAATCAACGCCGTGCGGCAGGCAGGCTACGGCGCTTCGCTCAAGGATCACAGTGAAGAGCCCGTGCAGGAAGATCAATTGCAGGATCGTGAAACTCCTGCTTTGCGCAGGCGGCTTTGGTGGTCGGTGGGATTTTTGGCGGTTCTGATGTATTTTTCCATGGGACACATGATGTGGAACTGGCCGCTGCCGTCTTTTTATGACGGAAACCATGTAGCGATGGGACTGACGCAGATGCTTCTGACCATTGTCATCATGATCATCAACCGACAATTTTTTGTCAGCGGTTTCAAGGCGCTGTGGCACCGCGCCCCCAACATGGACACGCTGGTAGCCTTGGGCGCCACTGCCGCTTTCGTATACAGCACCTACGCACTTTTCGCCATGACGGCGGCACAGACGCACGGGGACACGGAAGCGGTCATGCACTACATGATGGAATTCTACTTTGAATCCGCCGCGATGATTCTGACGCTCATCACCGTGGGTAAAACACTGGAGGCGCGCTCCAAGGGAAAAACCACCGACGCGCTGAAAAGTCTGATGAAGCTCGCACCGAAAACCGCCACCGTGGTTCGTGACAGTACGGAAGTGGTCGTACCGATTGCACAGGTGCGCAAGGACGACATATTTGTGGTTCGTCCCGGAGAAAATATTCCGGTAGACGGAGAGGTGCTGGAAGGCAGCAGTGCCGTCAATGAATCGGCACTGACCGGCGAAAGCATTCCTGCCGATAAAACCGTGGGAGACACGGTGAGCGCCGCTACCGTCAATCAGTCGGGATTTCTCAAATGCCGCGCCACCCGCGTCGGCGAGGACACCACGCTTTCGCAGATCATTAAAATGGTCGGCGATGCAGCGGCAACCAAAGCCCCGATTGCCAAAATTGCCGACAAGGTTTCGGGAATTTTCGTTCCCGCGGTGATTGCCGTCGCCGCCGTCACCCTGCTGGTATGGCTGCTTCTCGGTCAAACTGTGGGGTACGCGCTGGCACGCAGCATTTCCGTGCTGGTCATCAGTTGTCCGTGTGCCCTCGGACTTGCCACCCCGGTTGCCATTATGGTGGGAAGCGGCATGGGCGCGAAAAACGGAATCCTTTTCAAGACAGCCGCCGCGCTGGAGGAGGTCGGACGGATTCGGATTGTTGCTTTGGACAAAACCGGAACCATTACCGCCGGCGAACCGAAGGTCACCGATCTTTTCCCCGTTTCTCCGCTTTCCGAAACCGAGCTTCTGAACGCTGCCGCCTCTTTGGAGCAAAAGAGCGAACACCCGCTGGCAAAGGNNGGGTGCCAAGAACGGCATCCTGTTCAAGACCGCTGCTTCGCTGGAAGCCGCAGGCCGCACTCAGATTGTGGCACTGGACAAGACCGGTACCATCACCTGCGGCGAACCGAAAGTTACCGACATCCTGCCTGCTGAGGGCGTGACCGAGAACGAGCTGCTCACTCTTGCTGCCGCACTGGAAAGCAAAAGCGAACACCCGCTGGCAAAGGCAGTAATGGAAACGGCAAAGGAAAAAGGAATTGTACCGGAGGATGTGGCGGACTTTCAGGCACTGCCGGGCAACGGACTCTCCGCCGTCCGAAACAGGCAAACCCTCTACGGAGGAAATCTGTCCTTCATTCAAAGCAAGGTCACCGTTCCCGACACCGTGATTTCGCAGGCGGAATCCCTGGCACAGGCAGGAAAAACGCCGCTGTTTTTCTGCACGGATGAAAAGCTTCTCGGTGTGATTGCGGTTGCCGACACGATCAAGGAGGACAGCCCGCGCGCAGTGCGTGAGCTTCAGAACATGGGCATCCGCGTGGTGATGCTCACCGGTGACAATGAGCGCACCGCCGCCGCGGTCGGAAAAGCCGCCGGTGTGGACGAAGTAATCGCGGGCGTGCTTCCCGAAGGGAAGGAAACGGAAATCCGCCGTCTGAAAGAGCAAGGAAAGGTCGCCATGGTGGGCGACG
>DLVP01000035.1:0-3880 GCA_003445125.1 Oscillospiraceae bacterium
GCATGTGTTCTTTGACAGGCTGCAAAACGGCGAAATCTTTGATTTCGCCGTTTTGCAACGTAACTATTCTTACTTGATCATGCTGGCAACTTCGTCTGCAAAGTTGTCTTCACGTTTTTCAAGTCCTTCGCCCTTTTCAAAGCGGACATAATCCACAATCTTGATCGGAGCGCCAAGTTCTTTTGCTTTTGCCTCGGTATATTTGGTAATGGTGAGTTCGGGATCTTTTACGAACAGCTGATCAACCAGGCAGTTCTCTTTATAATACTTGCCGATTTTGCCTTCCACCATCTTTGCGATTACCGCTTCGGGTTTGTTTGCGGTTTTGGGATCGTTGGCAATCTGAGCCATCAGAATTTCTTTTTCCTTTGCCAAAACATCGGCAGGAACACGATCCTCGCACAAATAAGCCGGATTTGCAGCAGCAACCTGCATTGCAATGTCTTTTGCATACTCTTTGAACACGTCAGACGAAGCATCCGCGGTGGTGTCAAACTTCACCATAACGCCGATTCTTCCACCGCCATGGACATAAGTGGTCAATGTGCCGTCATAACGAGCAAAACGACGGATCTTCAGATTCTCGCCGATGACGAGGATTTTCTCACGAAGAGCATCCGCAACAGTTTCATTGCCGCCGGAAATCTTCGTATTGAGCAGTGCGTCCACGTCTGCGGGGTTAGCATCGATTACAGTCTGTGCACAAGCAGCCACAAAGCTCTGGAAGTCCGCATTCTTTGCAACAAAGTCGGTCTCGGAGTTGACTTCAATCACGACACCGGCATTTTTCTTTTTGTCCACGATTGCATAAACAAGACCCTCGGCAGCAATTCTGCCGGATTTTTTCGCGGCGGCAGCCAGTCCTTTTTCACGCAGAAATTCGACTGCTTTTTCCATATCTCCGTTGGACTCGGTCAGCGCTTTTTTGCAGTCCATCATGCCGCAACCGGTTTTCTCTCTCAGAGCCTGTACGTCTTTCGCTGTAAAAGCCATAATTATCCTCCTGCTTAAAAATTGCATAGTGATTCGTTCACTATGCAATTTTTTGTATTTTATTATGAATTATTCGGCAGCTTCGGTTTCTTCTTCGGGTGCAGCAACAGTCTGCTCGCCCTGTCTGCCTTCGATAATCGCGTCAGCCATGCACTGAGAAATCAGTTTGACGGCGCGGATAGCGTCATCATTACCGGGAATGACGTAATCGACTTCGTCAGGATCGCAGTTGGTATCTACGATAGCGACCACCGGAATACCGATTTTCTTTGCTTCGGCAACGGCAATCTTTTCCTTACGGGGATCGACGATGAACAAAGCGCCGGGCAGTGTGTTCATATCTTTAATACCGCCGAGGAATTTCTCCAGCTTCTCGATTTCAAGATTCAGCTTCACAACTTCCTTTTTGGGGAGAAGCTCAAAAGTACCGTCGGTTTCCATCTGATGCAGCTGCTCCAAGCGTTTGATTCTGGTACGGATAGTTTTGAAGTTGGTCATCATGCCGCCCAGCCATCTTGCGTTGACATAATGGGCGCCTGCACGCTCGGCTTCCTCTTTGACGGAATCCTGCGCCTGCTTCTTCGTACCGACAAACAGTACGGATTTTCCGCTCTCGGAAACTTCTTTGATGAAGTTATACGCTTCTTCCAGCTTCTTGACGGTTTTTTGGAGATCGATGATATAAATACCGTTTCTCTCCGTGAAGATGTATTCCGCCATTTTCGGGTTCCATCTTCTGGTTTGGTGACCGAAATGTACGCCGGCCTCCAGCAATTGTTTCATTGATACTACGCTCATGGGTTTTCCTCCTGAATTTGGTTTTTTCTTCCGTTTCCTTCACTTTCTTTTGCCTACTGCGAACCGCAGCACCGACAAAAGAATCCGAAAACGTGCGAATTCTTTAGAATTATATCACATCTTTTCTGATTTTTCAAGTACTATTTTTAATTTTTTAAAAATACTCTTCTCTTGACTATTTTCGCTTTTCCGTGTAAAATAAAAGAATAGTAACTATCCTGTCTGCGGAGGTTTTTATGGATAATCATACAATCTGTTCCGGATGTCTTTCCAAAATCAACGGAGAGACTGTCTGCCCGCTGTGCGGCAACGACAACTCCGTTAATAACGCCCCGCTGTATCTGAAAGTCTTTACCATGCTTCAGAATAAATACATTGTCGGAAAAACGCTCTATACCAACGGCGAGCACGCGCTTTACATAGGATTTGACGTCGTAACGAAAACTAAGGTTTTTGTCAAGGAATACGTTCCTTCCGTTTTGTGCGAGAGAAACGAAAACGGTTCTGTTTCCGTATTTCCTGGAAAAGAAGCCCAGTACAAATCCATGCTGGCGGATTTCTACGACCTGCATAAAAAGTTGGCGGCTTGCGGAAGTGATATCGTTCAACCGATCAATGAAATTTTTGGCGAAAACAACACCGTTTATGTCATTCTTCCATGGAAAAAATTTGTTTCACTGCGTGACTACATGGACACTGCGGGCGAGGCTTTGAGTTGGGAAGAAGCGCGTGAGCTGTTTTTCCCGTTTCTCAAATCGCTTTCACAGCTCCACGCCGCCGGAATCCTGCATCGGGGAATTTCTCCGGACACCATTCTGCTTGACAAGAGCTGTCATCTGACGCTGAGCGCCTTTGCCACACCGTCCACCCGTATTTTGAAAAGCGACATCGATGCGCAGTTGTTTGACGGTTTTTCCGCGCCTGAACAGTACAGCCTGAAAAGCTGGCAAGGTACATGGACGGATGTCTACTCCTCTGCGGCTGTCATGTATTATTGCCTGACCAATGTCCGCCCTCCGCACGCTATTGAGCGTCCGAAGCACGATTCTTTGGTTCCCTGCCACACGATCAACAACAGTGTTCCGAAAGTGATTTCGCAAGCATTGGACAAGGCTTTGAGTCCTTACACGGAATCGCGTATACAAACCGTAGACAGTTTTCTCTTTGCACTGGACGAAACGGTCTATCCGAATCCCAAAAAATCCGCCCCGAAAATGCAGGAAAGAAAAACAGCCGCTCCGACAGCCCGCCCCAAGCGCTTTCCTTATATGCTGGTATCCACTGTGGTAACGGTCGTTGTCCTCTCGTTCTTCGGCGCGCTTTTGTTCCGTTCTCTGTTCCGGGATCAGCTGGATGATTTTATCGCCGCCAATTTTGGACCGCACAATCCCGAATATTCGGATTCCTCCGCAGAAGATGCAAAACTGCTGAATTACGTCGGGCAATTGTACGACGACATTAAAAATTCCCAACGCCTTATCGGCATCACGCTCAAGACCGAATATGTTTATGACGAGAATAAATCTGCCGGAATTATCATCGAACAAACACCTTCTGCCGACACACCCATGAGTGAAATTCAGGAAATCAGTTTCCGCATCAGTAAGGGAAGCGAATATGTGACCATTCCCAACATTCTTCCCTGTTCCAAAGCAGAAGCGATCCAGTTGCTTGCCGATGCCGGAATCACGGATTATACCTTTATAGAAACCGAGGAATCCGGGTATTCTTCCGGACAGGTCATCAATTGTATGCCGAAAGTCGGTTCAAAAATCAAACGCGAAGGCGGACATGTGGACATTCTGTATCAGAAATAACTGTTGACAAAACGAAAAAAACAGTGTATAATATTTCCGACAATTGAACACACCTTATCAAGAGCGACCGAGGGACAGGCCCTATGACGTCCGGCAACCTGCAACTGCAAGGTGCCAAATCCTGCGTAACAAACGAGAGATGAGGATAATACCGCTATTATCAACACGCTCGGTTTGAGCGTGTTTTTTTGTCAAAAAATTCAAAAGGAGAATCTTTTTATGGCACATCGTTTATTTACTTCCGAATCCGTCACCGAGGGTCATCCCGACAA
>DLVP01000035.1:3968-4447 GCA_003445125.1 Oscillospiraceae bacterium
ACATCATGGGAGAAATCACCACTTCCTGTTATGTGGACATTCCGAAGGTTGCCCGCAGTGTCATCGCAGACATCGGCTACGTCCGTGCAAAATACGGCTTTGACGCTTCCACCTGTGCGGTTATCACCTCAATTGATGAGCAATCCGGAGATATTGCGCTCGGCGTGGACAACTCCCTGGAGAAAAAAAGCGGTTCCGACGAAGAGGCAGATGCGCTCAACGGTGCCGGAGATCAGGGCATGATGTTCGGCTTTGCCTGTGATGAAACCAAGGAACTGATGCCGCTCCCGATTTCTTTGGCGCACAAACTCGCAAAACAATTGACGGCAGTCCGCAAAAACGGCACACTCCCCTATCTCCGTCCGGACGGAAAATCTCAGGTTACCGTGGAATACGACGAAAACAACCGTCCGGTTCGCATTGACACTGTGGTCGTTTCTTCTCAGCACTCCGAAGACATCGACATGGAAACCCTGCGC
>DLVP01000220.1:0-1674 GCA_003445125.1 Oscillospiraceae bacterium
TTTATCGATACGCCGGCGGTAGCACCGGTAACCGATACCGTAATCATCAGCAAATTGGTGACTGGTGCTGTATATATTGTGCGTGAAGGCGTAACCGATCGTCTGAGCTTGCAGGATTGCATGAACAAATTGGCTTTTGCGGATATTAAAATACTCGGCTTTGTTGTAAACGATGTGGATATGGACTCGTCGGAAAAGAAGGCATATAAGCATAAATACCGTTACAAAGCGGAATATAAATAATAGGATGTGACAACCGTGATAGATTTTCATACCCATTTACTTCCCGCCATCGACGACGGGAGCAGAAATTTGACGGATTCCATCGCGATGATCCGGAAATGCTTGGATGACGGAGTAAAAACGGTTGTTGCCACGCCACATTTTGATCCGGAGACAGAATCTCCGGATTCTTTTTTAGAACGGCGTGCTGAGGCGTTGGAACGCATCGCACCGCACGTCGGAGAGCTTCAGTTTGTTCCTGCGGCAGAGGTGAAATTTTGCCGTGGCTTTGCCCGTATGGACGGAATTGAGAGAATGGGTTTGGAAGGATATCCGTATATGCTGGTAGAAATGCCTTTTTCGCAGTGGGATAAGACAATTATCAAAGATGTGATTGATTTGGTGGATCATCGAGGAATTTTGCCGATTATGGCACACGTGGATCGGTATTGGACCAAAGAGAATCAGCCGTTTTTTGATGAGTTGCTGGAGGCGGGGGCTTTGCTCCAAGTGAATGTTTCTTCTCTTAAAGAATTTTGGAAGGGCAGAAAACTGATTCGACAGATTCGTGACAATCGAATTCACTTGCTGGCATCGGATTGTCATAACATGAGCACAAGACCTCCGGAACTAAAAGACGGATTTGAAATTCTGAAGAAGTATGGTTTGGTTGATCAGGTGGAAGAAAACGAAAAGCAAGTGTTCAGCGAAAAGAGAGTCAATCTGATTGCAAATTACGAAGTATAGAGGCTGTATGAGTAAGAAAAAAGAAATGTGCTTTCGCGTGTTTTTTTGCGGGATGCTGATCTTCTGGATGATCTTGATTTTTTCTTTTTCGGGGCAAAACGGAGAAAAAAGCGGAACAGTCAGCAAAGACAGCATTGAAAACGCATGGGAGATTCTTCATCCGAGCCATACGGCAGAAGATGCCGAAAGGAAACGGACGATCGTGGAGGAGGCGCAACTTCTCATTCGCAAAAGCGCACATTTCTTGATCTATGCCGGGCTTGGTTTTTGGAGCTTGGGTACGTTGTATACTTTTTCTGTCGATCGGCGGATTGCGATTCCCACGTCGTTGCTGTTTTGCTTTTTTTACGCTTCTGTTGACGAAATGCACCAATATTTTGTTCCGGGAAGAAGCGGTGCGATTTCGGATGTGTATTTGGATGCGCTCGGTGCTGTCACTATGATTGCCGTGATGACTTTTGCGGAATTTCTTCGCCACCCGGAGCGTTATAAACATCTGCGCGATAAATAAAAAAGGGGCTTGCTGTCTGTGAACCACAGGCAACAAGCCTTTTTACTTTTTAAAATGCGAAGAATCAACGCTTTTCTATCGACGAATCAAATTCATGCAAAGAATATGTTTGCAAAACATTGCCATCCAGATCTTTTTCGGAAAAGACGTCTTCCTCAAAGATCATATATCCATGATGGCTGTTCTCTTTCGGA
>DLVP01000220.1:1743-3640 GCA_003445125.1 Oscillospiraceae bacterium
AATTCCGTTTGTCACTTTGCAAAGCGGAACGTGCGTGTGACCGTAGAGAAGGATGTCACCACGCTTTAGTGGGGGGAGAGAGGCTTCGTTGAATTTGTGACCGTGGGTGGCAAAAATCAAACGGCTTCCAAGGTCGATCCATGCGTAATCGGCAAGAATCGGAAAATCCAGCACCATTTGGTCGACTTCTGTGTCGCAGTTTCCGCGCACGCACAGAATTTGGTCTTTTCTTTCATTAAGCATGCAAAGAACTTCTTTTGGGGCATACCCTTCGGGAAGATCATTGCGCGGTCCGTGATAGAGCAAATCACCCAGTAAAAGCAAGCGATCGGCATTTTCAAGGGAAAACCGCTCCAACAGCTTCCGGCAATAGAAAGCCGACCCGTGGATATCGGAAGCAATCATCCATTTCATGTAAATTCACCTCGGATAGAGAATACCATAATTTTGGCAAAAAGTAAAGTCCGGTGTCCGAATTTGATTTGAAAGCACAGATGCCAATCAACAGTTTTATCCAATCGGGGAGGCATATAAAGATTGAACACTGTATGCAATCGGTTCCTGTGTATGGTTGGTTTTGGCTAAATACTTTTCTTGTGCATCGAGAAGATATCGGTATTCTTGGGGAAGATTTTCAATTCTGTATTGGCGATTTAATTCTTCGTTTTTCAGGATTGAATAATGCTCTGGTATCAGACAAACGAAACCGTTTTTTTCACCGAAGCCGTTGTGTTGTTCAAAAAATATCCGAAAACAGTTTTTCAGCATATAAAGGTTAATATTTTCGTTTCGGTTTTGCGTTTTCGGCAGATTTTTTGCTTTGCTTGTTGACGAGAAAAACGTTTGGAAATGTGAAGTAAGAAAACCGGTTCTGATCTCGAGCATTGAGAGCGGAAGGCGGTTTTCGTCAACAAAATAGCCGTCCGTGGTGGGGTCCAACATCACCCATTTGTTTAATTTCTCGTCAAAAATCTCGCATACTACGTGGGAATCAAACTCAAAAGGGGAAAAGGGGTGAATGAACACTCCTCGGGCGTAGATACCCAATGCCAGACAACATTCCGCCAAAATTTTCGCTTTGTTCAGACAATTGATCCCGTGTTCCTTGTTTTCAAAACTGTACTGCAACAATTGCAGAGCATTACATTCCACATGGTTGTCGTAATACGAAGAGTGTGTCAAGCGTGGTGCAAAATAGTGCAGGGGTCTTTTGGCTTTTTCAAAAGAAGAGCCTGTTTTCGCGATGTTTTCCAGCGCGTAAGCAGACCTCAACTCTTTCCATTCTGTCGCCGCAAAGTCATATTGAAGATGCGCGTCTTTTTCCTGCGCAAATTCAGGATAATTACAGAGAATTCCCAAATATAAATCTTTAAGCTGATTTTGATACGGATTCACGGTTATCGCTTCCAATCGTTTGAATAGTGCAGGATTTTTGGAATATATGCAATACTGTCCCGAATGGTTGATAAACAGCCTTGCGTTTCTGCATTATTGGGGCAGAATATCATAAATGGTATACCATAAAGAGAAAAAATAATCAAGTATTTTTTCGTCAATCCTAAAAAGCAGGCACATTTTTCCGAATGGGTGTGATTGCATAAAGCGTCGGCACAGACTTGGAAGCAAAATTGCAGGAGTTTCATCCATGCAGCAAAATTTCCATTAAGCGGTATTTTTTGCTCGTTCCCATCAGACGGCAATTTTTCAATTGCCTATTCTTTGTAATGCGTCTATTGCGGTTTTGGCTGTTTTTAAATCGAGCTGCTCCATAGTACTGCCGCCGTTAAAACGGTCAACACAAAAAATTATATGTCCTCCGAGAACAGGGTTGACAATTCTCGAAAGGGTTCCGGCGGCACCGTTTGTGTGATAGCTTATTCTGCGACCTGTCTACGCC
>DLVP01000082.1:0-155 GCA_003445125.1 Oscillospiraceae bacterium
AACCCCTGCCTCATCGGCGAACCCGGCGTGGGCAAAACCGCCATCGCCGAGGGACTTGCCCAGCGGATCGCGGCGGGGGACGTCCCCTATAAGCTGCGGGACAAGGAGGTTTTTCTGCTTGACCTCACCGCGCTGGTGGCAGGCACCCAGTTCCG
>DLVP01000082.1:214-6517 GCA_003445125.1 Oscillospiraceae bacterium
AGCCTGATCGGCGAGATCAAGGAGTGCGGCAACATCATTCTGGTCATCGACGAAGTCCACAATCTGGTGGGCGCGGGAGACGCGGAGGGCAGCATGAACGCCGCCAACATCCTGAAACCCGCCCTGTCCCGGGGAGAAATTCAGGTCATCGGCGCGACGACCTTCGCCGAGTACCGCAAGTATATTGAAAAGGACGCGGCTCTGGAGCGCCGTTTCCAGCCCGTCACGGTGGCCGAGCCCACCATCGCCGAAGCAAGCCAGATCATGCAAGGCATCGCAAAATCCTACGCCGAGTTCCACGGGGTGGAGATTTCTCCGGAAATCGCCCACCAGTGCGTCGTTCTCTCCGAGCGCTACATCACCGACCGCTTTTTGCCTGACAAGGCAATCGACCTGCTGGACGAAGCCTGTTCCGACGTCAACTTGCAGTGCAAGGAAATCTCCCAGCTTGCCGAGCTGAAAAAGGAGCGGGACGATTACGAGCTGGAACTGCGGGCGCTGAACGAAAACACCGAGAATCAGGATTATGAGCGTCTGGCGCTGATTCGCAGCAAGCTGATGCAGCTGGCGGCGAAGATCGAGGAGCTGGAAAAGCTGCCCAAGCCCGCTGTGACCATGGAAAATCTGGCACGTATCATCGAATTGTGGACGAAAATTCCCGCGTCCAAGATCAAGGCGCAGGAGTATGAGCAGATCAAGGGCCTGAGCGACCGCCTGAAAACCCACATCGTCGGCCAGGACGAAGCAGTGGACGCCGTGGCCCGTGCCATCCGCCGCAACCGGGTTGGCATTTCCCCCAAGAAGCGGCCCGTGTCCTTCATCTTCGTCGGCCCCACGGGCGTGGGCAAGACGGAGCTGGTCAAGCAGCTGGCAAGCGATATGTTTGACAGCGTGGACAGCCTGATTCGCCTGGATATGTCGGAATACGGCGAACCCCACGCCGTCTCCAAGCTCATCGGCTCGCCGCCCGGCTATGTGGGATATGAGGAAGCGGGACAGCTGACGGGAAAAATCCGAAAAACGCCCTATGCGCTGGTGCTTTTCGACGAAATCGAAAAAGCGCACCCCGATGTTCACAACCTGCTGCTCCAGGTGCTGGAGGATGGACAACTGACCGATGCACAGGGACGGCGGGCGGATTTCAGAAATGCGGTGATTGTGATGACCTCGAACATCGGCGCACAGAAAATCACCGAACCGCAAGCCCTCGGCTTCGGCTCACAGGCAGGCAGCGATACCTATATAAAGAAGGAAGTCATGGGACTGCTGAAAAAGTCCTTTCGTCCGGAACTGATCAATCGAATGGATGAAATCGTGGTCTTTCATAAGCTGACGAAAGCCGATGTGCGAAAGATTGCGGAAAAAATGCTGTCGGCATTGCAGGAGAAAGCAAAGGGGCTGGGTTGGCAGATCGAATTTGACGAAAGCGCCGTGGAGGAACTGGCGCGGGAGGGCTTTGATGAAAATTACGGCGCGCGTCCGCTTCGCCGCGTCATCCGCACGCAGATTGAAGATGCACTGACTGAACGGATCTGCGAAAACGAAAAAGGCGGAAATTTTGTGTGCCGCTATAACGGAAAATCCTTTGAATTTGTAACAAAAACAGGGGAAAATGGGGTAAAACAGGGGTAAATCAGAAAAAAATTCAAAAAAATTTCACCCGAAAACCTGCATTCTAGAGCCATTCTCTGAAATGGTTACGAAAAAATTACAAAAATATTGAAAAAACCTCTTGCATTTTGAAATAAATATGTTATAATGTAACCGTAAGTTAAAGTTGCTTAGATGTTTTGAAGCTTTAAGAATCTAAAGTAACTTTAGAGTTATTAACACCCAAAATTTTAAGGAGGAAATCATAATGAAGAAGATTCTTTCTGTCGTTCTGGCTCTTGCTATGGTTTTGGCTCTCGGCGTAACAGCTTTTGCTGCTGAAGAGACCAAGCTGGGCAGCTATGAAGTTGTCGGCAAGAATGCTACTGTTGTCAAAGTCGAAGAAAAAGACTATGCGAACAACCCCATCACTGAAGTTAAGGATTCCGCTGGCATCCTGGATTTCAGCACCATCATCCGCACCACTGAGGATGGCAAGTCCATGGCTCTCTTCAACATCACCGCTAACTCCAAAGCGAAGACCGGCGATGTAACGAAGATTACCATTACTTTCAAAAACAAAGACACCGCTACCGCTCTGGTTGAGATCAAAGCTGCTCCGGTTACTCCCGTAACCAAGACCGGTCTCGTTGATAAAGACGATCTGGCTACACTTGCTGTGTATGACGAGGGCGTTGTGACTGTTTCCATCAGCGCTGACACCAACGGCATCACCGCTTCTGCTTACAACACTCTGAAGAGCTACAACGCTTCCAAGATCGTTTTCAAAGCTCCGGAGTATACTTGGACCCTGTATCGTGGCGACTACACCAAGATGAACATCTCCCGTGACATTTACTTCGGCGTAGAAGTTGAGCCGGAAATCGATGAGAAACTGGAGAACAAGGTTCTGAAAGCTCTGGGCAACGACAAGGCTGAGCCGCTGTACTTCGAACTGACCGGCACCGCTACCTTCAATGCGAAGGCTGACGACGCTGACAAAGTGGTTGACCTGTCTGCTGTTGCCAGCAAGCCGGTTCTGACCCTGAACCTGAAGACTGCTTCCGGCGCTTGGTCTGAATTCAACAACAAGAAGAACGTCAACCTGTACGTTTACAACGCTTCCAAAGAGACTGTTAAAGAGCTGGCGAAATCTCTGGAGATCGCTCCGACCACTCGTGAACTGTCCCTGACCAACCTCGACCTGGTTAACGGCGGCATCCACTTCCTGATCGACGCTTCCACCACTGTGAAGCCCTCGCCCGGCAAGACCGATGAGAAGCCGAACACTCCTACCGGTGCTAACAACGCTGCTGCTGCTATCGTAGCTCTGGTTGTTATGGCTGGTGCAGCTGTTGCTACCAAGAAGATCGTTAAATAACTTATACTAAGGTTTAACGGTTAGAATTCAAAAAGCTTCAAAAAATAAAAGCGACGCTCTTCGGAGCGTCGCTTTTCATATTTGCGGGAGAAAACTTCGAATTCGTGCGGCTGTCTCTTTCTGTGGCACCGCAGTTTGTCGCTATATGCCTTCCTCCGGGAGGAAGGTGTCACGCGTGAGCGTGACGGAAGGAGCCCGCGAGACTAAAAAACGGCAGAAAGCCGTGGTTTTGCATCTTCGGAATTGAATCGGGTTTTTGGTTTCAAAATTTCTGTAACATCTTCAGGTTTGAGAAATTTGAAAGTTACGCCTTCTCCCTCAGGCGCTCCGCGCCAGCTCCCTCCCGGAGGGAGCCATGCGTTGGTGCGTTTTTCGGCTTTGTACCGCAGAGAAAACAAACGAAGAATTTAAGTTTTCAAAACCGAAAATCCGCACTTTTTCCTTTCTGTGGCAGAGTAGTCGGACAGCAGTAGGCTGCCCTCTTTCAAAGAGGGGAGCTGTCGCCGTAGGCGACTGAGGGGTGTTGGGATTTGGAAGGAAGCCGAAAAGAATGGAAAAATCCAAGGCTCAAACCTAAAAATCTGCACACTTTTCTTTTGTGGCAGCGCAGTTTGTCACCGTGAGCCTTCCTCCGGGAGGAAGGTGTCACGCGCGAGCGTGACGGAAGGAGCCCGCGAGACTGAAAACGGCAGAAAGCCGCGGTTTTGCATCTTCGGAATTGAATCAGATTTTTTGTTTCAAAATTTCCGTAACATCTTCAGGTTTGAGAAATTTGAAAGTTGCGCCTTCTCCCTCAGGCGCTCCGCGCCAGCTCCCTCCCGGAGGGAGCCTATGTTTGTGCCTAATTTTTCCCTTTGCACCGCAGAGAAAACAAACGCAGAATTTAAGTTTTCAAAACCGAAAATCTGCACTTTTCCCTTCTGTGGCAGAGTAGCCGGACAACAGTAGGCTGCCCTCTTTCAAAGAGGGGAGCTGTCGCCGTAGGCGACTGAGGGGTGTTGGGATTCGGAAGGAAGCCGAAAAGAATGGAAAAATCCAAGGCTCAAACCTAAAAATCTGCACACTTTTCTTCTGTGGCAGCGCAGTTTGTCACCGTGAGCCTTCCTCCGGGAGGAAGGTGTCACGCGTGAGCGTGACGGAAGGAGCCCGCGAGACTAAAAAACGGCAGAAAGCCGCCCTTACCGCAAGGGCGCCATGGTTGATGCAAATTCCGGCTTTGTGCACAGAGATCAGCCGTCCTCATCGCAGGGAAGCAACCGCTTCATCGGAATTTTCGGCTGCGCCGCATTCCTGCTGCGTCCGCCGTTTTTTCCAGCAAAGGAATCCGTAGACATCGTTGACGAGAAAAGCCGCGAAGCAGGCGACGACCGAAAGATAGGAACGGTCGGTCACACTTGCCGAAATCCAAAGCACCAAAAGAACCGCGTCATTGGCGGCGTAGGCGGCACCGAACCACGGACTGCGCCGAAAAGTGAGGGTAACCGCAACAAAACTGGTGGTTACCGAAAGCGTGCTGAAAAACAGATTGGCGGTGTTCCAGTACGCAAGCAAAATTCCGAACAGCGCCGTCACGGGAACGCTGATTAAAAATATAAAGAAAATTTCCTGTCGGGAGAGACGGTTGACCGCCACTTCCGAACGCTTTCCGCCGAAAGGATGCTTCAGCCAGCTGATGAGTGCGATGACCGCCATCGGCATGGTCATGCCGAGATAGGTGAGCATTTCCCCATAGTAGGAAAAGGAAAAAGAAATGATGCCGTACAAAATGCTGAAAACAATCATCAGCAGTTGCCCGATAGGATTGCCTTTGGCGTTGAAGATCAGCGAAGTGACGCCGACAAGCGAGGCGGCAAGCGTCAAGAAATTTTGTCGGTCAAAAATCAGAAAAGAACAAACGATCAGGCAGGTGCTTCCGAGCCACAGTCCGATTTCGCCGCGGGAAAAATAGGGTTTCTTCATCGTGATTCCTCCAAAAAAAGAAAGCATTTGCAAGCACATCTTCCAAGACCTAACGATGTGCGCAAATGCTTTTTGCATTTCTACCCGGTGGCAGATTCTTCGGGAAGTATATCATAAAAAAGAAATCCTGTCAAGAGTCAACCGTATTTTTCCGACAGATACAATCGGTCGCAGATGGCTTTGAACAGCGGCGCGGCATAGCGTGAACCGCTGCTTTTTCCTTCGTTGACGATGACAATGGCATAGCGGGGCTGATCGGCGGGATAGAATCCGGAAAACCAGGCGTCCACCAGTTCTTCGCCCTGCTCGTCCTTTTTGCCCGTTTGCGCGGAGGCGGTTTTTCCTCCTGCCGAACCGTTTTCCGGTTTGGCACGCGTGCCGCTTCCGTTTTCAACGACGGAAATCATCATTTGCTGAAGAGTTTTCGCGGTTTTCATGGAAAACACACGCTGTCCGGCGGCACGCGGGGTGTGCGAAAGAATTTCGCTGCCGTCCGCAGTGGTCGTTCCCTCCACAAGATAGGGCGAGACGGAAATGCCGTCGTTGGCGATGGTGCTGATCAACGCGGCAATCTGAACCGGCGTGGCGGTGAGCTTTCCCTGTCCGAAGCCGAAGTTGGCAAGCTCGGCGGGATTGAGCAGATCGGTCAGACTTGGCAGAACGCCTGCGGCGGAGGTCATGTTCTGCGCAAGAATGTTGGCCTCGCCGAATCCGAGCAGTTTGACAAATCCCGCCAGACGGTTGGCGGTCAGCTCCTGCGCCAACCCGATGAAATAGGTGTTGCAGGAGCATTCCAGCGCTTCCACCATGTTCATGGTTTTGGGAAGAGCGTGGTTTTTGCAGGTGAACACCTGCCCGCCGATGTTTACCCAGCCTTCGCAGGTGTGCGAGCGTTCGGTGGAGATGCCGTTTTCAAGCGCCAGCGCCGTCACCGCGAGTTTGAAGGTCGATCCGACGGCGTGTTCGGAAAAGGCGCGGTTGATGAAGGGCGACTGCGGATTGTTGAGATCCTTGGAAAGATCGTTCGGGTCAAAATCCGGCAGGCTCAGACAGGCGCGGACGGCGCCGGTGTGAACGTCGGTAATCAGTACCGCGCCTTGTTCAATCCAGGCGGGTGCTTCTTCTTCAACGATTTTCTGCATTTGCCGATCCAGTGTCAACACCAGTCCCTCGGCGGTGTTGTAGCCGCCGGAAAGGATTTCCGGCTGCACGGAGTCCAGGGCGCGGTACAGCGCATCGACCTTATAGCGGATTTTCAGCTTTCCCGACAGACGGCTCAGATAGTCGTTGTAGGCGCGCTCAATGCCGTAAGCCCCATTCCCGTCCCCGTCTAGATGCCCGATCACATGAACCGCCAGCGGATCGGCATAGCG
>DLVP01000116.1:0-534 GCA_003445125.1 Oscillospiraceae bacterium
GCCCCTCACGGGGCGGCGCGGCTGCGATTTCGTTTTTTCAGCCGACAGTCAAACTCTCGGCAATGCTTTTCTGCGTTTCTTCGTCCACGCCTTCGGAAAGGCTGACGGTGACATACACGTGCAGCTTATCGTTGTAGGACACAATGCCGCGCAGCTGCTTGTGTTCCCACCCGGCGGCAGGGGTATTGTCTCCGGGATCGACGGCGTATTCTATGGTCGCCAGCGCGGTCTCCCCGTGCTCCGTGCGTTTGAACGCAGGGGACGCAATGTCCCAGTAGCACAGCGAGCCGAGACGGATAGAGGCATAGACGACCTGATAATAGTTGTCGGACAGCGGTTCGGGGGCTTCGCCTTCGGCGTAGTACGGGTAATTGTTCGCGCCGATCACGCCCATGCGCTCATCGCCTTTGTACAGTTCGATGTCTCCGTCGCTTTCCTGTACACGCCAGCCTTCGGGCAGGGTCAGAGAAGCGGTGAAAGCGGGCGTTTCGATCTCCGAAGTAATGGCGGGAAATTCAATCTGTGTTTTTTTGG
>DLVP01000116.1:559-19210 GCA_003445125.1 Oscillospiraceae bacterium
AAGCAGAGGCTTTGACGGCGGTGCAGCCGACCGCCAGGGTCAAAATCAGGAGGAGCGCCGCCGCACAGAGCGGCGCGGTTTTTCTCGGATGAATCATGGCTTCCAATCGTCCTTTCAATGTGTTTTGAGAGTCCGCCATGGAATGAAACAGAAATGCGCGTCGGGAAACCGAGCGGGACATCAGATCAAGCAGCACCTCGCCGTAGGTCACCGTTTGTTCTTTTCCGAGCGTTTGCAGGGCGCGCTCGTCACAGCTCAGCTCCGCGTCACGCTGCGACAGCGCGGCGGCAAGCCAGACCAACGGATGAAACCACCACACGCCGAGGCACACCACTCGCAAAAGGCTCCAGATGCCGTCCTTTTGCCGCGCGTGCGCTTCTTCGTGCGCCAGAATACAGGCAAGGGCTTTTTCGTCCGCGACTGCCGTCTCCGGCACATAGATCACCGGGCGAAACGTCCCGAAAAGACAGGGCGCGGCGGCGTGCGGCGTGGCGTAGACGGGAATCGGGGAAGCAGCCGTCAGACGGACGCTGCCGCGTTTCAGCTCGCGGGAGAGCTTTTGCCGACTCAGCCCGAAGCACAGAAACACCGCCCCGCATCCCAGAAGCCACACCGCCCGCACCGTGCTTTTCACGGGAATTTCCACCCGCACGGGCGCGGCGTTTTCCGTCGGCTGCACGGCGGGGAGCGAAATTTCGGCGGTTTCGGGAAGCTCGGCAATCCGTACCGTCTGCACTCCCGTGTCGAGCGGGAGCTGCCATGGGAAAAGCAGGCGCACCGCGACGATCAGCCAACAGGCGTACATCAGCCGTGCGCTGAGCTTTTTCCTCCACAGAGCGCGTCCGAGACAGAACGCCCCGATCAGTACCGCTACCGAAACAGACATCTCAATCATGCTTTTCCGCCTTTCTCAAAATCGCGCGCAGCTGCGCAAGGTCCTCTTCGGTCAGCTCACGGCTGTCCGCCATTTGGTTGAGCATCATCCCCACGCTGCCGTTGTATAGACGGGAAAGAAAGCTCTTTGTCTGTTCGCGGCGCACGTCGTCACGGTTGACGGCGGGGTAAAACAGCTTTGCTTTTTCCCCCTCCTCGTGGCGCACGGCACCTTTGGCTTCAAGGCGGGACAGCATGGTGATGATCGTGTGCTTGCTCCAGGCGGTGTCGTTTTTGAAATACGCCGTCAGCACGGTGATCGTCGCGGGCGCGTCGTCCCACAGTCGGTTCATCAGTTTCCATTCCATGTCGGATAAATTCACAGTGGTCATAGGAGTGCTCCTTTTTCATCGATCGATGATTTCAGTATAACACGTAGGTACACAAATGTCAACCTGCTTTCAGGAAAATTTTTCCTCCGATTGGGGATTTTTTTGACAACTGTCCGCGATTCGCGCACAAAATGGCAAAAAATGCGCGTGACCGGGCGTAATTTCGTGAGATGTGACAAAATTGAAAAAAGGACTTGCAAAAATGAATTTTTTGTATTATAATATTTCATAAATTCCAAGGGAAACGCATATAAATAGGGAAATTCGCCATTGAAAATGAAAGTTTGTCCTTCAAATGATTCATTTTTGAACGAAATGTCCGCGGTACGAGGACACATTTCCGTTGTACGGCGTCAGCCTTTGACCGAAACGGCACTGCCGATTTCAATACATTATTTATGGAGGGAAAAACAATGAAAAAACTTCTGGCACTGGTTCTATGTTTGGCAATGGTCTTCTCGTTTGCCGCCTGCGGGGAAACGGAGACAACCTCTTCCGGAAATAACGGAGACAACAGCACCGGCAACGCTGCGACCGAAAAAGTGGCGTACGTTCTGGCAGAGAAAGGTGACACCTATTCTCTCGGCCTTTCTAACAACTTCAAAACCTCGTTTGAGAGCCTCGGCGGCAAAGTCGTTATGGAGACTTTCCCGAAGGGCAACACGAACTTCTCCGATTATCTGCAGAAAGCCATCGATAACAAGGCTTCCGTGATCTTCGCGCCGAACTCCACCACCGTGGCGGCAAACCTGCTGAAGCAGGCAAACGACCTAGGCATCGAGTGCCCGATCCTTGCAGGCGACACGTGGGAAAGCTCCGTCATTCTGGACGCCGTGAAGGGCACCGACCTGAATGTCTACGTTTCCACCTTCTTTGACGAGAACGACACCACCTCTCCGGCGGCGGGCGAATTCGTCAAGGGCTTCAAAGAATGGCTGAACGCAAATAAGGATTATTATGATATGAACGGCGGCAACGACATCGTGGCAGCGGTTTCCGCGTTGGGCTTCGACGCGTACAATGTCGCACTGGCAGCCATACGCAAAGCCGCCGAAGCAAAAGGCGCAGAGCTGACCTCCGTGGATGTGGCTTCCGCTCTGTGGACGCTGACCTATGACAACGGCGTGGCAGGAAAGCTCCAGTTCGACAAGAACGGCGATGCCATCAAAGACAGCGCATACATCAAGAAGGCAACGGCTGATAAGTTTGAGTTTGTCAAGCTTCAGACCATCGCCAACGACGCTCAGCAGGCTACCGCGTTTGATTACGGCGACGCCAAGGGTGTGGCACTGGATACCGCCAACAAGAAGATTGTCATCGGCATCTACGAGCCGACCTCCGGCGACAACGCCGCAGGCGGTAAGCAGGAAGTCCTCGGCATCTACTATGCAAACTCTCTGGACAACACCATCAAGATCGGCGACGACGAGTACAAAGTCGAGCTTTACCTCAGCGATAACGGATCCTCCGATGAGAACGCCGTCACTGCGGCTTCCAACATCATCAGCAAGGGCGCACTGGTTTCGCTCGGTTCCTACGGTTCGGGCGTGTCCATCGCGGCTGCTCCGACCTTTGAGGCAGCGCAGATTCCCGCCATCGGCATCTCCTGCACCAACGCACAGGTTACCGAGGGCAACAACTACTACTTCCGTACCTGCTTCCTTGATCCGTTCCAGGGTCTTGTTATGGCACAGTTTGCTTGGGATCTGATTAAGTAATCGTAAGAATATGCGACGGAAAGTACGGTAGCGGAAAACTACTGTACTTTCCTCTGTTTTTTGAAAGGTTTTGTCTTTATGAACATTGTACCGTATTTGATCCGAGGACTGGCAACGGGCGGACAGTTTGCGCTGGTTGCGATCGGATATACCATGGTTTACGGCATCCTGAAGCTGATCAACTTCGCCCACGGCGATTTGTTCATGGTTTCGGGCATGATCATGATCTACATGGCGGCTTCCTTCCCCACCATGCCGATCTGGTGCTCCATGCTGATCATGGTGATCCTGACGGTCTTTATCGGATTTTTGATTGAAAAATGCGCCTATGCCCCGCTGCGGCAGGCACCGCGTATGTCGGTGATGATTTCGGCAATCGGCGTTTCCTACCTGCTGCAAAACCTCGTCAGCTATATCACCGGCGGTCTTTCCAAACAGTACCCGGACATTCCCTGGATCGGACAGAGCGTCAAGCTGTTCGGCGTGAAGGATAAGCTGACCATGTTCATTTCGCCGATTGTGGCAATTCTCCTGACGGTCGTGCTGGTGCTGATCATCCGCTACACCAAGTTCGGAATGTCCATGCGCGCCGTTTCGCGTGATTTTGAAACCGCACAGCTCATGGGCGTGAAGATCAACCGCGTCATTGCCGTGACCTTTGCCATCGGCGCGTTTCTGGCGGCGGTCGGCTCGGTGCTGTATTTTGCGAAAAACACCGGCATCAACCACCTGGCAGGCTCCACCCCCGGAATCAAGGCGTTCATTGCCGCCGTGGTCGGCGGAATCGGCTCGGTGCCGGGCGCAGTCGTCGGCGCACTGCTGATCGGCGTGATCGAGAGCCTTTCCAAGGCAATCGGGCTGTCCGATTTCAGCGACGTCATTTCCTTTGCTTTGCTGATCATCATTCTGGTCGTGAAACCGACCGGTCTGTTCGGAGAAAAAACGAGAGAGAAGGTGTAACACGTGAACAGATTTTGGGATAAACATAAACGCACGATCTGCAACCTCGGTCTGGTCGCCGTGCTGTACCTCGTCCTCGCAGGCATTCAGTACCTCTGTCCTCCGACCTCCATGTGGTTTTCGGTGCTCCGTAAGGTCTGCACCTTTGCCCTGGCGGCGGTGGCAATGAACCTGCTCAACGGCTTTACGGGACTTTTCTCCCTCGGACAGGCGGGCTTCATGCTGCTGGGTGCCTATACGTATGCCATCTTCACCATTCCGACCGAAGCGCGCGCGGGCGTGTTCCGCAACTACGGCGCCAGCCTCATTCAGGTGCAGCTTCCGCTGGTCATCGCACTGCTCATTGCGGGCGCGGTGGCGGCGTTCTTCGCGTTTCTGATTGGACTTCCCGTGCTGCGGCTCAAGAGCGACTATCTTGCCATTGCCACCCTCGGCTTTGCCGAAATCGTGCGCGGTCTGGTGCAGCTGCAGCAGTTCGGCTCGATTACCAACGGTCCCGACCCGATCAGCTCTTTCACCGCACCGACCAATATTCTCGTCTATGCGGCAATTGCGGGCGTGTGCATTCTGCTGATCGTCATGATTATCAACTCCACCTACGGCAGAGCCTTCAAGGCGATCCGCGATGACGAAATCGCTGCGGAAGCCATGGGTATCAACCTTGCCAAGCACAAACAGCTGGCGTTTGTCACCTCGTCGTTTTTCTGCGGCATTGCGGGCGCGATGCTTGCCATGTGCAACACCAGCGTGTCCTCCGTGTCCTTCACCACCAGCATGACCTATCAGATTCTTCTGGTCGTGGTCATCGGCGGTATCGGTTCGGTTTCCGGATCGATCATTGCGGCGTTTATCTATTACGCCAGCAGTGAGTGGTGGCTGAAATTCCTGGATGTCGAAACCTTCACCGAAGCGGGCAAAAAGATTCCGCTTCTCGGACCGGGCTTCCGTATGGTGGTATTCTCGGTACTGATCATGATCATCGTGCTGTTCTTCCGCCGCGGCATTATGGGAACCAAGGAAATTTCCGTGTATGACTGGTTCGTGCGCAAGAAAAAAACGGCGAAGGGCGGTGCGGCGGAATGAGCGAGAAGAAAAACGTGCTTCGCGTGGACGACCTGACGATGCAGTTCGGCGGCGTTGTGGCGGTGGATAACCTGAGCATGGAGGTCAACGAAGGCGAGATCGTCGCCCTGATCGGACCGAACGGCGCGGGAAAAACCACGGCGTTCAACGCCATCACCGGCGTCTACGAGCCGACCAACGGTGCCATCAGCTTCAACGGACAGAAGATTATCGAAAATCACCCGCATCATAAAATGAAACGCCTGTATGCGGGCGAAAATAACGGCAAATACACGCAGACCATCATCAAAACGCCCGATCAGCTCACAAAACTCGGTATGGCGAGAACGTTCCAGAATATCCGCCTGTTCAAATCGATGACGGTGTTTGAAAACGTGCTGACGGCGATGCACCTGCGCCGTACTTCCAACTTCTTCACGGCGACCCTGCACCTCAACGGCAAGGACGAGGATCGGATGCGTGCCGAAACCGAGAATCTGCTGAAATTGGTGGAACTGGACGACGTGAAGGACGAAATGGCGACGAGCCTGCCCTACGGCAAACAGCGTAAGCTGGAAATCGCCCGTGCGCTGGCAACCGAGCCGAAGCTGCTGCTGCTCGACGAACCCGCTGCGGGTATGAACCCGCAGGAGACCGAGGAGCTGACGACATTTATTCACGATATCCGCGAGAAATTCAAGCTCACGATCCTTTTGATCGAACATCACATGAATCTGGTCATGAACATTTCCGACCGCATTTATGTTATCGACTTCGGCAAAGAAATCGCCGAGGGTACGCCGGAAGAAATTCAGGCGGATCAGAAGGTCATTGATGCTTATCTGGGGGTGGCTGACGATGAGTAACATACTGGAAATCCGCGACCTGTCGGTGTCCTTCGGGGGCATCCGCGCCGTGGAGCGCGTGACCATGCCGGTCGAGCAGGGCAAAATCGTCACGCTGATCGGCGCCAACGGCGCCGGAAAATCGACGGTTCTGCGCACGATTTCGGGTATCGTCAAGCCTCAGCACGGCGAAATTTTGTGGGAGGGCGAGAATATTCTCGGTCTGTCTCCCGACAAAATCGTCGCCAAGGGAATCACCCTCGTGCCGGAGGGCAGACGCGTGTTCCCGAACCTGACGGTGCTGGAAAATCTGAAAATCGGCGCGTATCTTCGCCATGACAAGCTGGATGACGATATTGACTACGTGTACAGTCTGTTCCCCCGCTTGAAGGAGCGACATTGGCAGCAGGCGGGCACGCTTTCCGGCGGTGAACAGCAGATGCTGGCGGTCGGACGTGCATTGATGAGCCGCCCGCGGCTGATCATGATGGATGAGCCGTCGCTGGGTCTTGCGCCGCTGGTGGTGCAGGATATTTTCAAAATTATCCGCACGATCAACAACGAAGGTATCACCGTGCTTCTCAACGAACAGAACGCGAATATGGCGCTGAAGATCGCCGACGAGGCGTATGTCATGGAAACGGGGCATATCACCCTCAGCGGTACCGGCGCCGAGCTGCTCGCCAATGAGCAAGTAAAGGAAGCCTACCTCGGCAAATCCAAAGCGGCAAAGTGATTTTTTGCGATTCGAACATAAAATAAGCGCAAAATCCGGTTTTCAAAACCGAATTTTGCGCTTTTGCTTTTTGGCACTGCAACCGGACAGCGACAGGCTGCCCTCTTTTCAAGAGGGGAGCAGTCAGCCGTTCGGCTGACTGAGGGGTGTTGCGGTTTTGGAAAAACTGAAGGTGAAGTGAAAAATCCAAGGCTTCAAACCCCCAAATCCGCACACTTTTCTTCTGCGGCAGTGCAGCCGCGTTGCCATGAGCCTTCCTCCGGGAGGAAGGTGTCACGCGCGAGCGTGACGAGAGGAGCCCGCGGGACGGAAAGGCGGCAAGAAGTTGTTGTTTTGCACTTTCGGTGACTTTCCCGTTCTTTTGATTCAAGAGATTTTCGCCGCAGTTTCTTTTTTCGCACCGCAGTCGGACAGCGATAGGCTCCCCTCTTTTCAAGAGGGGAGCTGTCGCCGTAGGCGACTGAGGGGTGTTGGGGTTCGGAAGGAAGTAAACTTGCAACAAAGCAGTCCGTCTCCCATAGCCTCCGAAAGGAGAACACAGAAAACGGAATTTTTTGATGAAAACGGCTCTTATCTTGCTGCCTTTTGACGGAGGCACTGCCTCACGCAAGCTCCCGCGCAAGAATTGCCCGCATGGTTTGCAGGGCGGCGGTGCTTTCGTCGGCGCCGTCATTTTCCAGAAGCCGCGTCGTGCCGTAAATCAGCGCGCGGAGCAAAAACGTTTTCTGCGCAGCAGTTTCCGCATCCCAGCCGCGCTCGTGTCCGAGCGCGGCGGTCAGCTCGGCGATCTTTTTCATCGGGCGGTCAATTTCCGCGCGCTCGCGCGTGTCCAGCCCCCGTTCATCCACGCGCAGAATCGCGCCGAAATCGGGATTTGCCGCCGCAAAACGGACATTTGCCAGACAAAGCTCAATCAGCAGGCGGCACGGGTCTTCGCGATGCGCCGCCGCGATCGCCTCCTCCAGAAGCTCCCACTGACAGTTGACATAGCAAAGAATCGCCAAAATCAGCTCGTCCTTGTTCTTGAAATGCTTATAGGGCGCGGCACACGACGCTCCGCAGGCGGACGCCACCCGCCGCAGGGAAAAATCGGCAAGTCCGTGCTGACGCAGCTCGGCAATTCCCGCCACAATCAGCCGCGTGCGCAGCTGCTGTGATTCAAAATGATCCTCCATACAAACACCTTTCCACAGGTTATCAGTGCTACCTGACGTTTTTCTTTCGTTCAGTTTAGCACAAATCCCGCAAAAATGCAAGGTTTTTGGAGAAAAGCCCTTGACGAAGGCAAAAAATGAGGTATACTATTACTATCAAGGTTATCAGTGTTAACCGCTTTCAGAAAAGGATGTGATTTTATGTTTTCTCAGTCCATGCTCGCGCTCGGACGAAAAAGCTCAGTGATTCGGGAGATTTTTGCGTATGCTTCCCGCCGCCGCGAGGAAATCGGCACCGACCGCGTGTTCGATTTCAGTATCGGAAACCCCGCCGTGCCCCCTCCGCAGGAGGTGACGGACTGTATCCGCCGTTTGCTTGACCTGCCCGATCAGACGACACTGCACGGCTACACCGCCGCGCCCGGCGACCGCGCCGTGCGTGAGGCGATTGCCGCCGATCTGCGCAGCCGCTGCGGCATCCGCGCGGACGCGTCGCTGATTTATATGACATCCGGAGCTTCGGCTTCGCTTTCCATTGCACTCAAAGCACTTGCCGAGCCGCAGGACGAAGTGATTGTTTTCGCGCCGTTTTTCCCGGAATATCGCGTGTATGTCGAACAGCCGGGGATGAAGCTTGTGTGCGTGCCGTCCCGCGCGGGCGACTTCCAGATCGACGAAGCGGCGCTTCAAGCTGCGTTGAGCCCGCATACCAAGGCGGTGATTATCAATTCGCCGAACAACCCCACAGGCGCGATTTTGACCGAGGAAAGCCTGAAAGCATTGGCATCTGCGCTGAAACGCGCCGAAACGCAGTTCGGACATCCGATTTTTCTGATCAGCGACGAGCCGTACCGCGAGCTGACCTATGACGGCGCAGTCACGCCTGCCGTGACGAAATTTTACGATAACACCGTGGTCTGCTATTCCTTCAGCAAGTCCCTTTCTCTGCCGGGCGAACGCATCGGCTACATCGCCGTTTCGCCCGACTGCACCGAAGCCGCCGCCCTGTTTGACGCCGTCTGCGGCGCGGGGCGCGCCTTGGGATTTGTCTGCGCACCGACGATGTTCCAGCAGGTGGCGGCGGCGTGCTGTTCGCTGACGTCTGACCTTGCGGTCTACGACAAGAACCGCCGCCTGCTCTACGACGCGCTCACCTCCTTCGGCTTTGAAGCGGTATTCCCCGACGGCGCGTTCTATCTTTTTGTCAAATCTCCCGAACCCGACGCCGCCGCGTTCTGCGAAAAGGCGAAAAAACGGGAGCTTCTGCTCGTGCCGAGCGACGATTTCGGCTGCCCCGGCTATGTGCGCATCGCGTACTGCGTGAGCACCGATCAGATTACACGATCTCTGCCGGCATTTGAACTGCTGGCAAAAGACTACGGATTGAGAGGATAAAACTATGGACGAATTGCAGCTGGCAAGACAGGAAATCAACGCCGCCGACGAGGAAATGGCGCGGCTTTTTGAAAAGCGCATGGAGGCGGCACGGAAAATTGCCGCTTATAAAAAGGAACACGGGCTGCCCGTGTTTGATGAGGCGCGGGAAAAACAGGTGCTGGAGAGCGGCGCCGAGCGCGTGGAGGACGACGAGCTTCGCGGCTATTACACCGAGTTTCTGCGCGATGTGATGACCGTTTCCAAGCAGTTTCAGAGCTGCCTGATGGAGGGCATGAAGATCGCTTACTGCGGCGCGCCGGGCGCGTTTGCCTGCCTGGCTGCGGGAAAGGTGTTCCCCGACGCGAAAAAAATCGGATTTCCGAGCTTTAAGGAAGCCTATGCCGCCGTGGAAAACGGCGAGTGCGATGCGGCGGTTCTGCCGCTTGAAAACAGCTTTGCGGGCGAGGTCGGACAGGTGACGGATCTGCTCTTTTCGGGTTCGTTGTTCATCAACGGCACCACGGCGCTGAGCGTGTCGCACGATCTGCTTGCCGCGCGCGGCACACGGCTGGAGGACGTCACCGAGGTCGTCAGCCATCCGCAGGCACTGGCGCAGTGCAGTGCGTTTCTCAAGGCGCATCACCTGCGCGAGACCACGTTTGAAAATACGGCGCTTGCGGCGCAGTATGTGGTGGAAAAACACGATCCGCACCTTGCCGCGATTGCCTCTTCTGCCAGTGCGGAGGAATACGGGCTGGACATTCTTGCACAAAATATACAAGATGTACAGAATAATACCACACGTTTTGCAATTCTTTCCCGCGCGGAAAACCGCAGTCTTGCCAAGCGTTCGGGCGCGCATTTTGTGCTGATGTTCACGGTGAAGAACGAAGCGGGCGCGCTGGCACGCGCCCTGAACATCGTCGGCGCGCACGGGTTTAATATGCGCACGCTGCGCAGCCGCCCGATGAAGGAACTGCTGTGGCAGTATTACTTCTATCTGGAAGCCGAGGGCAACATCCACGGCAACGAAGGAAAATGTATGCTTGAAGAATTGCAGGTCTGCTGTGACCGCGTGAAGCCGGTCGGCACCTT
This sequence comes from Oscillospiraceae bacterium, assembly GCA_003445125.1. Taxonomy (GTDB): domain Bacteria; phylum Bacillota; class Clostridia; order Oscillospirales; family Ruminococcaceae; genus UBA11540. The sequence continues at coordinate 10,772 of DLVP01000116.1, forward strand.
TACGGAGTGAGTGAAATGAAAGTGGACGTCCGCACACAGCCCGATCCTTATACTGTACACATTGAACGCGGCATTCTTCGCCGTGCCGGAGAAATTCTGCCGCTGAACCGCCGCGCGCTGGTGGTCACGGACAGCGGCGTGCCGAAAGAATACGCCGAGACGGTTTGCGCGCAGTGCGCCGCGCCGACAGCGGTCACCCTGCCGTCCGGCGAGGAAACCAAGAGCTTTTCGTCACTTCAGACGCTCTGCCGCGTGATGCTGGAAAAAGGATTCACCCGCACCGATGCCGTCGTCGCCGTCGGCGGCGGCGTAATCGGCGATCTGGCGGGCTTTGCCGCGTCGGTGTATATGCGCGGAATCGATTTCTTTAATTTTCCCACCACCCTGCTTTCCCAGGTCGATTCTTCGATCGGCGGGAAAACGGCGGTGAATTTTGAGGGCGTGAAAAACGTCATCGGCACATTCTACCAGCCCTCTGCCGTGCTCATCGATCCGCTCACGCTCGACACCCTGCCGAAACGGCAGATTGCCTCCGGTATGGCAGAAGTAATCAAAATGGCGGCAACATTTGACGCCGACCTGTTTGAGTCTCTGGAAAACGGCAATCTTCCCATCGAAGAAATCATTGCCCGCGCCCTGCGGATCAAGGCGCGTGTCGTCGAAGCCGACACGCGCGAGGCGNNAAAATTATCGTTTCGGCGCTGAATATCAAGAAAAAATACGTCGAAAACGACGAGAAAGAATCGGGCGAGCGCGCGGTTCTCAATTTCGGACACACCGTCGGTCACGGCATTGAAAGCGCCGAAGGACTGGGCGGTCTGACGCACGGCGAATGTGTGGCGCTGGGAATGCTTGTAATGAGCGGCGGCGAAATGCGCGAGCGGATTCGGCGCGTGCTGAAAAAGTGGGGTCTGCCGACCGAAATTCACGCCGATATTTCCAAGGTTCTGGAAGCGCTCTCTCACGACAAAAAGGCGTCCGGCGACCGTATTTCCGTCATCACCTGTGACGCACCGGGGAGCTATTCGATCGAAACGCTTCCGATGGAAACCTTTAAAACCCGCGTCACGGCGGTGCTGAAAGGAGACGCAAAATGAACAATACGTTCGGAAAAAACGTCACTGTCACACTGTTCGGAGAAAGTCACGGCAAGGCGATCGGCGCGGTGCTTGACGGAATTGCCCCCGGAATTCCGGTGGACGAAACGGACATCGCCCACGCGCTTTCCCTGCGCCGCGGCGAAGCGGCGCTTTCGACTCCGCGGCGCGAAGCGGACGCGTTCGAGCTTGTCAGCGGCGTCTACCGCGGGAAAACCACCGGCACCCCCCTGACCGTGCTGATCCGAAACGCCGACACCCGAAGCGGCGACTATGACAAAACCGCGCGGCTTTTCCGCCCCGGACACGCGGATCTGACCGCCATGTACAAATATCACGGCTTTGCCGACCCGCACGGCGGCGGGCATTTTTCGGGACGTATCACGGCGGCGCTGGTCGCGGTCGGCGCGATCGCGCAAGCCGCATTGAAAGCTCGCGGAATTTTCGTGTTCACCCACCTGTCGCGCTGTGCGGGCATTTCCGATCGGGTGTTTCATGATCTGACCGCCGATCGTGCGCTCTGCGACCGCCCGTTTCCGGTGCTGGACGAGACGGCGGCAAACGCGATGAGGGAGGAAATCCTCCGCGCCGCCGCCGACGGCGACAGCGTCGGCGGCGTGCTGCAAACCGCGGTCACGGGGCTTCCTGTCGGTGTGGGCGAGCCGTGGTTTGATTCGGTGGAAAGCGTGCTGGCGCACGCGCTGTTTGCCGTTCCCGCCGTCAAAGGCGTGTCCTTCGGCGACGGATTCGGGCTGTGCGACCTGCGCGGCAGCCGGGCAAACGATCCCCTGCGGGAGGAAAACGGCAAAATCGTCACTGCCACCAACCGCAACGGCGGCATCAACGGCGGCATTACCAACGGAATGCCCGTGCTGTTTGACTGTGCCGTCAAGCCGACGCCTTCGATTGCGAAAAAGCAGGAAACGGTGAACGGTGATACCCTGGAAAACGCCGAAATCGAAATCTGCGGACGGCATGACCCGTGCATTGCGCCGCGCGCCGCCGCGGTTGTGAATGCGGTCACTGCGCTGGTGCTTTGCGACCTGCTGACCGGGCGCTTCGGCACGGATTGGCTGGCAAGCCGCCCCGACTGACGGCAGACCGGCGGAAAAGCAAACCCGCCGTCGGGTCGAACGGCTGCGACCGACTGCGCTGCCGCGAAAATATCCCTCGGCACCATCCGAAGCAGTACCGTCTGCGGCAGAAACCCGCTTTCCTCCGACCCTCAACACCCCTCAGTCGCCTGCGGCGACAGCTCCCCTCTTAAAAAGAGGGCAGCCTATCGGTGTCCGGCTGCGGCGCGGAAAAAGAAACTGCGGCGAAAATCTCTTGAATCAAAAGAACGGGAAAGTCACCGAAAGTACAAAACAGTACCTTTCTGCCACCTTTCAGTCCCGCGGGCTCCTTTCGTCACGCTCGCGCGTGACACCTTCCTCCCGGAGGAAGGCAACGGTTGACGCGCTGCGACGCCACAAAAGAAAAACGGGCGGTCAGCCGGTGACCAATGACCTTTCGCAAAATATACTTTTTCAACTGCGTGTTGAAAACTTTGTTGAAAATACAATCCTTGATTGCGATTTTTCTTAAACAAGGCGTTGTTTTCATTGAAATCCACGACATATTTTCAACCTTGTGTTGAAAATTCCGTTCAAAATACAATCTGTAATTTACTTTTCACAACTTTCAGGCAAAAAACATCAACAAACAGTAATTTAATCAACACAAAGTACTATTTGTTATGTCCTTTTTAAGGAGGAACGTCCATGCGCAAAGGTTTGATCGGAGAGAAGCTCTCCCACAGCTTTTCCAAGGAAATTCACGAAAGCCTCACCGGCACGCCCTACGAGCTGATCGAGCTTTCCCCGCAGGAGCTGCCTGCCTTTATGACGGCGCGCGATTTTTCCGCAATCAACGTCACCATTCCCTACAAGCAGGCGGTCATCCCGTATCTTGACCGCATCAGCGATACCGCGAAAGCCATCGGCGCGGTCAACACAATTGTCAACCGCGGGGGAAAACTCTGTGGGTACAATACCGATTTCGGCGGGATGTGTGCGCTGATTTCCCGCATCGGGATCGACCTTGACGGAAAGAAAGTGCTGATTCTCGGCACGGGCGGTACGTCGTTGACTGCCAATGCCGTGGCAAGACACCTCGGCGCCAAAGAGGTGCTTCGCGTGAGCCGCACGGGGAAGGACGGGGCAATTACCTATGATGAAATGTTTTCCGACCATACCGATGCCGATGTGCTGATCAACACCACGCCCTGCGGAATGTTCCCGAACGGCGGGTGTCCGGTGGATATCGGGCGGTTTTCCCGCCTTTGCGGTGTGGTGGACGCGATTTACAATCCTCTGCGCACTCCGCTGGTTCGTCAGGCACGGGCGCGCGGGATTCCCGCCGAGGGCGGGCTGTTCATGCTCGTGATGCAGGCGGTGCTGGCAAGCGAAATTTTCACCGATTCTTCGGTCGCGCCCTCCAAGGCGCACGCGATTTTTAACGCGATTGCCGCACAAAAGGAGAATATTGTCCTCATCGGAATGCCCGGAAGCGGAAAGACGACCGTGGCAAAATTGCTGTCGGAACAGCTGCACCGCCCGTGGGAGGACACCGACGCACAGATTGTGCAGAAATCGGGCATGAGCATTTCCGAACTGTTTGCCGAATGCGGCGAAGCGACATTCCGCGATCTGGAAAGCGAGGTCATCCGTGAAATGTCCCGAAAAAACGGCATCATCATCGCCACGGGCGGTGGGGCGGTTTTGCGGGAAGAAAACGTCGATGAACTGCGTGCCAACGGAAAACTTGTCTTTCTTGACCGACCCGTGGAGGAGCTTCTCCCCACCGCCGATCGACCGCTGGCAATGACTAAGGAAGCCGTGCTTTCCCGTTGGCACGAGCGCGAAGCGCTGTACCGCACGGCGGCGGATCTCACCGTCGGCGGCGAAGAAAGCGCCCGAAAAACGGCGGAATCGATTATAGAAAGAGGCGGTTGGGCTTGACGGTAACGATTGAAAAGGGACGGGCGGTCGGTACGGTCGCAGCGCCGCCGTCCAAAAGCATGGCGCACCGACTGTTGATCTGCGCCGCGCTGAGCGAGGGCGAAACCGTGGTTCACGGCATTGCCGAAAGCGAGGATGTGCGCGCGACGCTCGACTGCCTGACGGCGTTGGGCGCCGCAGCGGTTCTGCACGGAAATTCCGTGACCGTGAGGGGCGTGAACCCGCGCAAAGTGACCGCGAAGGGGGAGCTGTGCTGCCGGGAAAGCGGAAGCACGCTGCGTTTTTTCATCCCGATTGCCCTGCTCGGTTCGGGCAATACGGTGCTGACCGGCTCGGAAACGCTGCTGAAGCGTCCGATGCAGGTCTACGAGGAGCTTTGCAGAACACGCGGACTCTTTTTCTCCCAGGACAGCCGCAGCGTGGCGGTTCGCGGACCGCTTCGCGGCGGGGAATTCACCGTTCCGGGCAATATCAGCAGTCAGTTCATCAGCGGACTTNNCGCAGATGTTGACGGTGCAGGGACCACTGACAGCCGGAACCTTTCAGATCCCCGGAAACATTTCCAGCCAGTTCATCAGCGGACTTCTGTTTGCCCTGCCGCTGCTGCCCGAGGACAGCGTGATTCACATTCTCCCGCCCGTGGAGAGCCGCCCGTACATTGATCTGACCGTTTCCGCGCTCGCGCAGTTCGGCGTGAAAGTGACGTGGGAGGACGAACGCACGCTGGCGGTGGCGGGAAACCAATCCTATGCTGCCCGCGAGGTCACCGTGGAGGGCGACTATTCGGGTGCCGCATTCTTTGCCGCGCTCAACACGTTGGGCGGAGAGGTGCGCATTGAAGGACTTTTTGAAGAAAGCCTCCAGGGCGACCGCGTGTACGCGCGGCACCTGGACAGCCTTTCCCGCGGCACGCCCGTGATTCCCATTGAGGATTGTCCCGATCTGGGACCGGTGCTGTTTGCGGTTGCCGCCGCGAAAAACGGCGGCGTGTTCACGGGAACACGCCGCCTGAAAATCAAAGAAAGTGACCGCGCCGAAACCATGGCACAGGAGCTTGCCAAATTCGGCGTGTCCGTGAAGATTCACGAAGATTCGGTGGTGGTGTACCCCTGCGATTTCCACGCGCCGAAAGAACCGCTGTGCGGTCACAACGATCACCGCGTGGTCATGGCGCTTGCCGTGCTTTGCACCGTGACGGGCGGAACGATCGAGGGTGCGCAGGCGGTGCGCAAGAGTTTTCCCGACTTTTTTGACAAGCTGAAGCAACTTTCGATAGAGGTGAAGACCGATGAAACTTGACTCCGATACCAATATTCTGATCGTCGGACTCGGGCTGATGGGCGGAAGCTATGCCCGCGCGCTGACGAAAAAGGGCTACCGCGTCGGCGCGATCACCAACGAAAAACATTCGCTGGACTACGCACTGGAACACGGCATCATTGCCTACGGCGCCGACACGCCCGATCCCGACCTCATCCGCGCCGCCGATCTGGTGGTGTTTGCGCTCTACCCGCACGTTTTTCTCGACTGGGCTGCCGCCTATGGGCATCTGCTCAAGCCGGGCGCGTGGGCGACCGATGTGACGGGCGTGAAAAGCGGCATTGTGACCGAGGTGCAGCGTCTTTTGCCGCAGGATGTGGAATTTATCGCCGCGCACCCGATGGCGGGACGCGAGGTCTACGGCGTGGAAAACAGCGACGAACGCATTTTTCAAAACGCCAACTACATTGTCGTTCCCACCGAAAAAAACACCCCCGAGGCGATTGCCCTCTGTGAAAAACTCGGCGAAGAGCTGGGCTTCTCGCTCATCTCCCGCCTCACCCCCGAAGAGCACGACGACATGATTGGCTTTCTTTCCCAGCTTACCCATGTCATCGCCGTCACGCTCATGAACTGCAATCAGTCCCCGCACATGGAAAAGTACACGGGCGACTCGTTCCGTGACCTGACGCGCATCGCCCGCATCAACGACGCGATGTGGTCGGAGCTTTTCCTCCTCAACCGTGACGCGCTTCTGCGCCACATGGATGCCTTTGCCGAGACTTTTGAGCAGTTCCGGCAGGCGCTTAAAAACGGCGACATCGAAACCATGCGCGACGCCATGCGCCGATCCGTGGCACGGCGGGCGCGGTTTGATAAAGATAAAGAAAAGGAGACGAAGAAGATATGAACATGGAATTCATCGGCAAACTGCCGATCCCGAAGGAAATCAAAGAGCAATATCCGCTTGACGAAGCGTCTGCGGAAATCAAGGCGGCGCGCGACCGCGCGATCCGCGCGATTTTTGAAGGCAAAGACGACCGCATGATGCTGATTATCGGTCCGTGCTCGGCGGATCGCGCGGATGCGGTGCTTGACTATATCGGACGGCTGAAAACCGTGCAGGATAAAGTGGCGGACAAGCTGCTGCTCATCCCCCGCATCTACACCAACAAGCCGCGCACCACGGGCGATGGCTATAAGGGAATGCTGCACTACCCCGATCCCAACGAGAAACCCAATCTCATCAAGGGCGTCATTGCCATCCGCAAGCTGCATATGCAGGCACTCAAGGACTACGGCATGAGCAGCGCCGACGAAATGCTCTATCCCGAAAACCACCGCTACCTCAGCGACCTTCTCTCCTATGTGGCAATCGGCGCGCGCTCGGTGGAAAACCAGCAGCACCGCCTGACTGCCAGCGGTCTGGCGATTCCCGTCGGCATGAAAAACCCCACGGGCGGAGATTTGTCGGTGATGATGAACGCGATTTACGCCGCCCAGCACCACCACACCTTCTGCTATCGCGGTTGGGAGGTCAAGAGCCACGGCAACCCGCTGACCCACGCCATTCTGCGCGGCTATGTGACCGCCAGCGGCAAGACCGTGCCGAATTATCACTATGAAGATCTGATCGGCTTGTGCGAGCTGTACGCCAAGTCCTCGCTTGAAAATCCCGCGGTGATCGTGGACACCAACCACTCCAATTCCGGCAAAAAGTACCTCGAGCAGGTGCGCATTGCCAAGGAAGTGCTGCACAGCTGCCGGTATTCGCCGGACGTGCGGCGGCTGGTGAAGGGCTTCATGATCGAAAGCTACCTCGTGGACGGAGCGCAGAAAATCGACGGCACGACCTACGGTCAGTCGATTACCGATCCGTGCCTCGGTTGGGAAAAGACGGAAAATCTGATCTACGAAATTGCCGACGCGCTGTAAAAGCGCATCCCCCGGCAGCCGTTTTCCCCGAAAACCGACCAAATTTACGCGAAAACTGCCCATTTTTGTGTAAAGCGCAAAAACATTCGGAAAACCCTTTACAGATTTGTGAATTTTTGCTAAAATAAAAGCGATGTGACAATTCAGCTCATCATAAGGGGGAATGAATGTGAAAAAATGGATTTGCGGCGTACTTGCAGCGTCGATGATCCTTGCTTCTCTTGCATCCTGCGGCGGCGACAAAAAGCCGAGCGGGGGAAATAAGGGAGAAGTCAGCACCGCGAGCAACGGCGAGATTGTCAATGTCAACGCCGGCGTTCGCATGAACGACAAAAACGAACTGCTGTTTTTGCCCGAGGATGTGGGCGAAATCAACAATCCGGTGGTCAATATCCTGACGCCCGGACTGACCGACGACTGGTTTTACAGTTGGATGCAGTGGCGCGAGGATGCCTACGGCATTGAGATAAAAACCGACAACTGCACCTGGGAAGAACGCGAAATGAAGTATGTTTCCGCGTATGTTTCCGGCACGCCCTATGACATTCTGTACTGGATCAATTATCCGACCACGGTGATCAAAGGGCTGGTTCAACCGCTGGATGACATTCTGCCGGTCAACGACGACCGCTACTTCACACCGGGCGGAAAATGGATGGGCAAGACCTATTCCGTGACCCCGAAGGATCAGTTTGTCGATGAGAAATTCAGCGCCGGCGGCGTGTACGGCATTTTCTACAACAAGGGACTTTTCGAGGACAATGGCATGGAGCTTCCTGCCGATCTGTGGGATCGCGATGAGTGGGATTTCCAGCATTTTTACGATGCGGCGCGGATGCTGACCATGGACACCGACCGTGACGGTCAGATCGATCAGATCGGCTGCACGACGTGGATGTATACGATGTTCAACATCGCCAACGGCGCCAAAACCATTTCCGTTACCGACACGGGCATCGAGCTGACCTGGAACGACCCGAAATACATCGAGGGCTTGGAATGGATGATCAAGTGCTATCCGTATGCGAAGGTGCAGACGGATAAGTGGTATTCCGGAAAAGCGGCGATGTATGCCGAAAGACTTTCCAACAGCAGCTCCTGGGCGAAGGAAGTGTCGTTTGACTGGGATTGGGTGCCGTATCCGA
>DLVP01000159.1:0-221 GCA_003445125.1 Oscillospiraceae bacterium
GGAGGAAGGCAACGGTTGACGCACTGCACTGCAAAAAAATTGCGCCGGGCAAAAAGCAGAAAAAGAATAGGACAATAGAGCAGGAAAAGAAAGTTACGGAAAAGAGAAATCCCCGCCGCCTTCGGAGCGAAGGCGGCGGGGATGTTTTCCTTTTCAGATGTTGCAAAGGCGTTCGGGAAAGGATTCCCAAAATGATCTAACGCCTTTCGGCGATCACGTTG
>DLVP01000159.1:232-10689 GCA_003445125.1 Oscillospiraceae bacterium
TTCATGCGTAATCGACGTTTCGTCCATGCGATACCGAAGTTACTTTATGCGTTCTCAACAGCATTGATGATTGCATCCAGTGCTGCAATCTGCGCTTCGGTCAGCTCTGCACCGCTTGTGCGCATTGCTTTTGCCACGCTGTAATACGAACGGGTCATCTCTGTGCCGTACTCGATGGTTCCGTTGTATTTCACATAAGGCAGAGCGACGATATCGCGATTATAAGCGGTTTCCGGAATGTCTATCAAAACTGCCGTATAGGTCAGTTCGTTCGCATCCTGGCTGTACACGTTTTTGCCTATCACGTCAACTGCATCGCCCAAGGTGGTCTTGGCATTGATGTAATCACGCAGTGTGCTGTACCCATCGAGCATGTCTTTCGGCAGCAGGTACATACCGAAGGTTACGCCGTTGTTCTCAGCATAGCTGTAAGACTCGCCGATGCCGAAGGTTGCTTTATCAACAGTCGCCGCAAAACGCAGACCGGCGGTAATGGCACCGTCAGGCAAACGCATCTGCGCACCCTTGCTGGAAAATACGGTAGCAGAGCCGTAGAAGGTTGCTTCTGCGAGAGACAGGTAGCCGGAACCGGCTTTGTCGATTACCACACGAACGTATTTCACGTTATTTGCGGTGATTGCATAAGCATCCAAACGACCGGTGCTTTTACCGGAAGTTTCATCGTTCACAGACTTGACTGTCTCCCAATCCACACCGTTGGAAGAAACTGCTACTGTATAGACATATGCAGCAGGGTCATGATCGTTGTTCCAAAGTCCGCCCCAGTTGAAGCTGACAGCTTGCAGGTCATAGATGCTGTCCAGAGTCCAAACCAATTCACGGTTCTTTGAATCCGGACTCATCCAATCAGGAGCAAAGGCAGTTGATTTGTTGCCATCGTACGTATTCTCAACTTTATGGCTGGCATCGATTTCGGATTTCATATTGGCGGTCGTTACTGCAGAAACAGTAGCACTTGCCAAATCATCTTTGAGGTACACAAAGGTCAGGACATTTTCTTCAGCATTTTCAGAAATCGCCAACTGCTGCTTGCCATTTCCGGTGACAGAATATCCGGTGACAGCCGGAGCAGTTTCGGTAACAGTTTTGCCGACAATTGCGCTTCCTGCTTTTGCCGTGGAAACTTCATTGCCAAAGATGTCTACATATTTTACCGTATATTCCTCTGCGGTAATATCCAATGCCGTACCGATTGCAGAGAACTCTGCAATACTCCAAATCCAGCTTGCCTGGGTTGTGATTTCAACACGGACGTATTTCGCGGTCTTTGCCACATCGGTGTCAAAGCTCTGTGCCGTAAGTGACTGCAATCCACCGCCAAGACCCGCTTCTGCGGAATAGGTATATGCTTGAGTGAAGTTTGTACCATCAGAAGAAACAGAAACATTAAACGCTTTCGGTGTCATGTCCGTTCCGCCCCAAGACGGACTGCCGAACGTGATATCAAAAGTACTCAAATCATACCACTTATCCAGTTCAAAAGTGATATAGCCTTTGCCTTGAGCCGCAAACATGGAGCCGGTATCTCCGTCAGATGCATGAATGGGCAACGTCTGCTGATAAGGAGCCAACGATGCCGAAACATCAACAATTTTCACGGGAGACGGCAGTGCAGACTCCATGGCACCGTACATTTCTACTTCGCGAACTCTGGTGTTGTAACTGTCAACTTTTGTAAGAGTAAAACGAACATAGCGGACACCGGTCAAATTCAGTCCCTCAAAAGTGACTGCTATTGGTGCCCAATAAGAATTTGACTGTTCTGAACTGATCTCTTCATCCTTAACCGTCGTATATACACCGTCGTTGCCTGCGACTTCAACCTTGATGCCCTTCGGTGCTTTATTGTTACCCACATACATCACGATTTTGTCCAAGCTGTACAGACCGTTCAGTTCAAAAGTGAGCACAGGACTGATCGAACTGTTCCACGGATCCATCCATATACTTGCACTGTCATCTGTAACGCCGTCATACAATTTGCCAACAGAGACAGTGTTATTTTCATCGCTGCCCGCCGTCGCCGTTGTAGTGATTGTCGCAATCGCTGCCAGATCCAGTTTTTCGGACTCTGCCGCGAATGTCGGGAAAGATGCCAAAGTCAGGATCATTGCGAGACTCAGCACCAAAGCCCATACCTTTTTCATAACTTCTTCCTCCTAATTCCCTTGGCGCAGGTACAAAGCTATCACGCCACTTTCATTGTCTCAAGTATAGCACCATTTCTCGCGTTTGTAAACATTTTACCAAAAGAACCTGAGATTTTCGTCAACTCCACTAAAATGTTAATTTTTTATGAATTTTTTAATTTGCCGTCTAAAAAGCCAATTTCTCTGCTTTTAATCTACCTTTAGCAGCAATGGCAAATTTTCATTCAGAAAAACAGCTTTTTGTTTGTTATGCACAAATGTGTCTCCTGCTCCTGTGGCGGCGGTTCTTGTTGACCGACGACAGCAAAGTGTCTTTGACTCCCTGCCGTTTTTCAGTCCCGCAGGCTCCTTCCGTCACGCTTGCGCGTGCCACCCCTTCCTCCCGGAGGAAGGCTTACGGTGACGAACTGCTCTGCCGCAAAATTACGTCCTACGAATCTCAACCCCCTCAGTCGCCTACGGCGACAGCTCCCCTCTTTACCGATGTCCGCCGTGCCGTGGAGCGTCACCTCAAACGTGACATCCGCACGGTTGCTGTCGCTCTTTGTCCATGCGACCGTCGTGTCGCCGTCGATCAGTTTTTCAAAGCCCATGGTGATTGTTGCATTATTCGTCAGATCCAGCGCTGCATCCTCCGCGAACGTTGGGAAAGACGCCACCGTCAGGATCATGGCGAGACTCAGCAACAGAGCCCATACTTTTTCCTCCAATCATTCCCACGGCGCAGGGGCTGCACCACCGCGCCGTTTTACTCTTGTCTCAAGTATAACAATCCCGTTTTTCGTTTGTAAACATTTTACGAATGATTTTCGGTAATCCGACGTTTTTTTGTAAAATCCTGATAAAAGGTTTCCGAAAACTTTGTGTATTTTTCGCCGTCACTTTTGCAATCTTCTCTTTTTATTCACCTTTTACGTCCCGCTCGTCACCTCGGAGGTTTCCTCCTCGGCGGAAAAGTCCGCAAATCCGTCGTACAGCTGCTCCAGCATTTTCTCAAACGTCTGTGCCATTTCGGGCGAACGCCGATCCACTGCGGTCATGTCCACAAACGCAAGCTGTCCCTTTTTCACCGCCGTTTTGCTCTTATAAACCGCGTTTTTCTTCAATTCCTCCGCAGTTACCGTCTCCGAAAAGACCATGGCGTGCGGATTGAGGGTTTTGAGCGTTTCTTCCGAAACATACCGTCCCGTTTGCTCATCGGCGGCATTCGTGAAGTCGAGCATTTCCAGAATCTCGTTCTCCAGCGTTCCCGCGCAGGCGACATACGTGTTCAGTTCCTGCACATACAGCACGGCGATCGGTTCCAGGTCGTTGGCTTTGCGGTACGCCGCAGTTTTCTCTTTCAATTTTTCAAACGAAGCCAAAAACGCTTTCCTTGCCGCTTCGCCATTCTTTTTCCCGGTGGTTTTTCCGTCGAGCGCCGTCAGAAGATCGTCAAACGCCAGCGCCGTTTCCTCCAGCGTCTGTGCAGGCTCCAGGCACAGCACGGCAATTCCGTTTTTATCCAGCCACTCCATGGTGTCGGCGCTCAGTTCCTGCGACGTAAGCACAAGATCGGGCTGCAATTTGATGATGGCTTCCAGATCCGGCTGTGCCGCCGTTCCGACATCGGGAAGGGCGGAAATCTGCGTGGAATAAAGGCAATAGGTACTTCTTGCGATCAGGCGGTTCTCCTCGCCGTAATACCCCAGCGCCGCCGTCAGCGACGGGGAAAGCGAAACGATTTTTTCCGGTTTCTTATACAGGGTGGTATCCCGCACGGTGAGCGGATATTCCTCATCGACAGACGACGTCTGCGCGGCGGACGATTCCGCTGTACTGTCCGCGGGAGAGGGCGTCTGCGTACACGAAGCGAACATCAGCGTGGCAAGCAACAGGGCGACAATCTTTTTCATTTTTTCTTCTCCGTTTCCGTTTTTCTTCCGCTTATATAGTACCGCGTTTTTGGAAAAAAATCAAGGCTCTTGACGCAGACGCCGTCTTATGGTACACTGTGAAGATGAGGAAGTGACTGTATGTCCGAGAAAAAAATCCGATTTTACAAAATTCTTGCCGCCGCTGTCCTGACCGCCGCGGCAATTGCCATCCTTTTGTTCAAAGTGCCGTTTGTGTCGGAAATCGACCGCGAATGGCACGGTTTTGCCGCGCCGACCGGGGAATTCACCGTGACGGTGCGCGGCGAATACACCGGTCATCTGCTCGGTGCCGATTCTTTCAGCGGCGACATTTTGTTTTCTTCGCCCGACTATGACCTCGCTGTGTTCAATCTCAAAAACGTGACGCTGTCTCTCTACGGCAGCCGTGTCTTTACCTTTCCCAACGGCGTGGACGCGAAATTCTCCGCACATCTGCACGGCGGCGTCTTTCGTTTCCGGCACGGCACGCTCTATCTGACTGCCGCCGCGCCTGCCGACGATCCCGCCGAAGCCATCCGCCGTTTCCGCCTTTCGCGCGGCGGCACCCCGTTCGCGGAAGTACCGTGGACGGTGATGAACTGACGGGAGGGGATTTTTTTGGACGGTATTTTGCCTGTTTTCAAGCCGCAGGGGTTCACTTCGTTTGACGTCATTGCCAAGCTCCGCGGCATGGCGCACCAGCGCCGTCTCGGTCACGCGGGAACGCTTGACCCGATGGCAACCGGCGTGCTGCCTGTTTTTTTTGGCAGCGCCACCAAAGCGTGCGATCTGCTGCCCGATTCCGACAAGGAATATGTCGCGGATTTCACCCTGGGGCAGGTCACCGACACCCAGGACAGCACGGGAGAGGTTCTTCAGACCTTCCCTGTCGCGGTCAGCGACGCGCAGATACGCGACGCCGTTGCCTCCTTTCGCGGAAAGCAGCAGCAGATTCCGCCGATGTATTCTGCGATCAAGGTCGGCGGGCAAAAGCTCTACGATCTCGCGCGGCGCGGCGTGGAAATCGAACGCCGCCCGCGCGAAATTACCCTGTATGAAATCGAACTTCTCTCTTTTGACGGCATTCACGGCAGGCTGCGGATTTCCTGTTCCAAAGGCACCTATATCCGCACGGTCTGCCACGACCTCGGACAGAAGCTCGGCTGCGGCGCTGTGATGACCGCCTTATGCCGCACCAAAGCCGCAGGATTTTCGCTTGACGACTGTCTGACGCTTGATGAAATTCAGCAGCATTGCGACCGCGGGACGCTTTCGTCCGTGCTGCGTCCGATCGGCGGCGTTTTTTCCTTTCTGCCCCGTGTCGTCCTTACCGACGCGCTTTCCCGCCGCTTTCTCAACGGCGTGAAGCTCGATGCCGCCCGCCTTTCACTCAAAACTGTGGAGGAGGAAGTCGGCATCTGGCACGAGAACAGGCAGTTTCTCGCCATCGGCACGGTCGCCGAAGAAAGCGGGCGGCTTGTCCTGCGCTCCAAAACCCAATTCTTTACTTTAGAGGATCTGAACGCTCATGGTGATCTTTGATTCGCTTGAAAAAATCGCCGTTCCCGAACCGTGTGCCGTGGCACTCGGGTTGTTCGACGGCGTTCACAAAGCGCACCGCGCCGTCCTTCATGCCGCCGCGGACACGGCGCTTCCGCTTGCGGTATTCACCTTCCGCACCGACCGTGCCCTTCCTGCGTCAAAGCCGCATTTTGAGCCGCTGATGACGCCCGAACATCGCGCACGGGTGCTGGAATCACTCGGCTGCGTCTACCTGGCGATTCCCGAATTTGACGAATTTTCCGCGCTTTCTCCCGAAGCCTTTGCCGAACACGTACTGGTCGAACGCATGAACGCCCGCGCCGTTTGCTGCGGGTATGATTTCCGCTTCGGCAAGAACGGCGCGGGCGACGCGGCTCTGCTCTGCAAACTGGGAAAACGGTTCGGCTTTTCCGTTCACGTCACCGACTGCATGACCGTCGGGGGAATTCCCGTCAGTTCCACCACCATGCGCCGCGCCCTTTCCGACGGCGACATGGCGTTATACCGCGCCATGTGCGGTGATGACTACACCGTCACCGCCCCCATCCTGCACGGCAAGGCGCTCGGGAGGACGCTGGATTTTCCGACCGTTAACCAACCGCTCGATCCCGCCGAAAAGCTCCCGCGGTTCGGTGTCTATGTCTCCGACGTACAGATCGGAAACGCCCATTTCCGCGGGGTCAGCAATGTCGGCATCAAACCGACCGTCACCGACGCGCACGTGCCGCTTTGTGAAACGCACATTCTCGGCTTTCACGGCGATTTATACGGGCAGATCCTTTCCGTGCGGCTGCTTGCCTTTTTGCGCGACGAGAAGAAATTTTGCTCCGTGGAGGAGCTGAAATCCGCCATTGCCGCCGACCGCGACGCGGCAAAAGCCTTTGAAGAATAACCGAACCCCCGCGCTTTTTACAAGCGCGGGGGCAATTTTTTAAAAGTAAATCCCGTTATATATTTTGTGGGCAAGCCTTCACGGTAAAGATGAGAATCGTTGGAAAGCTGCAGCACCTTGGGGTACACATAGTCAAAGTGCGCGGAAAAGTTGATGACCGTCATCCCGCTGTGACTCATATCGAAGTGCGTGGAAAAGTACGGGTACGGAATATCGAGAAGCGAAGCGAGAAACGACAGTCCGAACCCCTGGTGGGCAAAAACCGCCACCCGCTCCGGGCTGTAACCGATCGCCTCATAGCGGCAATTCTCACGGTCGTGCCGATAGCCGAGCGTTTCAAGAAACGCATCCGTTTCGGCGTTGATCCGTTTCAGCCCCGCCGCAAAACCCGTGTCCTCAAAACATTCCGCAAGCGCCCATTCCTCTCCCAGTGCGCGAATTTCCTTTGAATTGAAAATCGTTACATACTTCGGATTCGCAAAGCTCCACGACCACTTCCCGTCTTCAAGCTTTGAACCGAAGTCGCGGGCGGCATACGACTCGTTCATCCAGTCAAGCACCGTCGGCGTCATGTGCAGCAGCTCACACGTGGGCTGCGCCGTGAATACGGCGCAGTTAGAGGACAACGTGAATATTTTGTCCAGACCGTACAGCGCAAGCCGTTTTGCCAGCGCATCCGCCTGTCTCAGACCGAGCGGCGTCAGGCTGTCGGGATTATAAATCGGGTCGCCGTGGCGAAGATAAAAAAGCAACATTTGTTTTTTCTCTTTCCATTTATTTGCCGTATCTTTCCCGCCATTCATGCGGGCTGCACCTTTTCTTCTTCCGAAACAGTTTGGAAAAATACAACGAATCGGGAATTCCCACCGAATAAGCGATCTGTTTGATCGGAAAATCTCCTTGCTCCAGCAGTCGGCACGCTTTCTCCAACCGCAGATCAATCAGATAACGGCTCGGCGGCACACCATACCCTGCCTCAAAGCAGCGATACAGCGACACACGGCTCACGCCCAGCGTCTTGGCAAGCGACTCCACCGTCATTCCCGGACGGTGATATCCCGCCTCCATGATTGCCACTGCCCGTTTGAACAGGGAATCCGACGGCACATATTCCGTGGACGGCATCGCTTCCATCAGTTCCGCCAGCACAAGGCGCGCTAACCCGCCAACGGCACAGTCTCCCGCAGGTGTGCCCTTCTTCCGCTCCTCAAACATTTCCAGAATTTTCTCCCCGATTGACCGCGAAAGCTGTGTACTCACCGGATTTTTCTCCGTCAACGCGCATTTCTTCAACAGCGCGGTCGCCTCATACCCATGCAGTTCAAACCAGCAATACTCCCACGGATCCTCAAGGTTTGCCCCGTAGTTGATTGCCACCCCCGGTACGATCAGAAATGCCTGCCCCGCGGAAACCTCGTACCGTTTGCCCATGCACTCGAAAAATCCCCGCCCGCCGAGTACATAATGCAGCACATGCAGCTCCCGCAGTCCGGGTCCCCAGTGTGTTCTGTCCACCTGCGACGCATGACCGACATCCGTCACACTCATTGTCAGTTTCCGAAGTCTTTTGTCCATACGTCCTCCTGAAACAAAACTCCATATTTTTGCAACAAAAAGCCCTTTCCTTTTATCAAAAATCCCTTTATAATGAGAATACCACACATTACGGCACAGGTCAATTTTTTTGTGCCGATTTTCGGAGGTGCTCTTATGATCGTGAACAAACCCCCAATGGGCTGGAATACCTGGAACACTTTTGCACAAAACATCAACGAACAGCTGATTCTTGAATCGGCACAGGCGATGGTTGACACCGGACTGAAGGATGCCGGCTACAATTACATCGTCATCGACGACATCTGGGCGCTCAAGGAGCGCGACGAAAACGGAAGACTCGTGCCCGATCCCGAAAAATTCCCCCACGGCATGAAATACGTCGCCGACCGCGTTCACGCGCTCGGTCTCAAGTTCGGCATGTACTCCTGCGGCGGCTTTCTCACCTGCGGAGGCTATCCCGGAAGCTATGATTACGAATGGATCGACGCACAAACCTTTGCTTCTTGGGAAATCGATTTCCTGAAATACGACTTCTGCTTCCACCCCACCTGCATCAGTGCGGATATTATCTACAAACGCATGGCGCTCGCGCTTGCCAACTGCGGCCGCGATATTCTTTTCAGCGCCTGCTCCTGGGGAAGCGAACACACCCGCCAGTGGATCAAGGAAACCGGCGCACATATGTGGCGTTCTACCGGCGATATCGTCGATTCTTGGGAATCCATCAAAGGCATCGCTCAGGATCAGCTGAGATTCCAGGAATACAACGGGCGCGGATGCTTCAACGACATGGATATGCTCGTGGTCGGTATGGGCGGAAAAGGTAATGTCGGCGTCAACGGCTGCACCACTGAGGAATACCGTACGCACTTCTCCTTCTGGGCACTGTGCAATTCGCCGCTGATGATCGGCTGCGACATCCGCAGCATGACCGACGAAACCAAGGAAATTCTGCTCAACCGCGACGTCATTGCCATCAACCAGGATCCCGCCGCTTGTCAGCCGTTTCTTGTCAACACTCACGAAATGAAATTTGACCCCAACGAAAACCGCGGTTCCAATGATCCGTTTTTCAAAGAATATCCGAAGGACTTTCCCCTGATTGCCAAATACCTCGACGGCGGAGATATCGCGCTCGGCGTGTTCAATTTCTCCGGATGGGACGGCAGCGCCTATGTCTTATCCGTTCAGCCGGACCTGCTGGGTCTGCCGCTTTCTTCCGGCAAGCGTCTGCAATTCACCGATTTATGGACCGGTGAAGTAATGCCGGCTTTCAACGGTATGCTCAAGCTTGACAGCCTGAAAGCACATTCCTGCCGCCTGTTCCGCGCCAAGGTCGTGGATGCGAAATGAGCGTTTGCAAGCAGTGCGGGCGCGAAGTCAACGGGGATGAGATCGGTCTGACAAAAAAGCTGATCAACCGCGGCACGGAGGAATTTATGTGCCTTCCCTGTCTGGCAAAATATTTCTCATGCGACGAAGAAATTCTACGCCGCAAAGCCGAAGAATACCGCAAAATCGGATGTACTCTTTTCCCCTCCAAAGGGTAATTGTACAAACTGCAAGACAGCACAGTGCCGAAAGGCACTGTGCTGTCTTGCGTTATTTTTTTCGGATGTTACCCGTTCGGTATCGTTTTTTTCGGGAAGAAGGCTTTATTCTGCCGATTTTTCAAATAAGCATGGGCGAAATAGGCGGCCGCATGAGGCTCCCTGAGAAAGGGGCGCCTGTGTTTGTGCGCTTTTTCTCCGCGCACAGAGAAAATAGGGGCAAAAGTCAAGGCTTCAAAACCGAAAGAAACAGGAAAAAGCGAGTCTCGCATTCTCCTTCAGTCGCCTTCGGCGACAGCTCCCTCCCGGAGGGAGCCTTTGTTTGAGCTTATTTTTTTTGTGCTGAAGAGGAATTTTCTGCCGGTTTTTCGGTGCTTTGGTCAATCCCTCAGTCGCTCCGCGACAGCTCCCTTTACACAAAGGAGCCATAGATTCTTGCGATTTTTGACTTTATGCCGCAGAGAAAACAAACGCAGAATCCGAGTTTTCAAAGCCTTCAAAACCCAAAGACTACGCTTTTAAAACAAGAGATTTTCGCCGCAGTTTCTTTTTTGTACCGCAGCCAGTCACCCGATAGGCTCCCTCTTTCAAAGAGGGGAGCTGTCGCCGCAGGCGACTGAGGGATGTTGGAATTCGGAAAAATCCGGTGTTTTTTTCATTGCGCAAAAACCCCGTCCGCTTATAAAGCGGACGGGGTTTTAACTTAAATTACTTACGTAATTATTCGTTGATCGCAGTAACAACGCCGGATCCGACGGTACGGCCACCCTCACGGATAGCGAAACGCAGACCTTGCTCGATAGCGATCGGGGTGATCAGCTCGACGTCCATCATGACGTTATCGCCGGGC